>NZ_JACOMP010000163.1:0-11547 GCF_014466085.1 Thermosynechococcus sp. OHK43 | reverse complement strand
GTGAGGCGACGGGCAATTAGCGTAATAAAGACATTGCTGGCATCATCGTCTAAAACCGCCACCAAAGTGCGAGCGCGATCTGCCCCCACGGCCAAGAGTTCATTTTCATCCATCAGATCATCACCGCGATAAAAAGGGTGCCCTGACTGCTGGGCAAGCCGTAGTCGCTGCCGCTGGTTGTCAATCACAACAAAGGGAATTTGGGCGGCGGCCAAGTTCCTCGCCAAGGTGCGACCTAGAGAACCATAGCCGCAAATGATGACGTGCTCCTTGAGCTCAGGAAGATGAGAGGGGGGTGTCATTGGGGGTAGCGGACCCGGGCGGTATACTTACGAATGAGCTTGGGGGCATCTTGGGCGTGCCCCAATAAAATCAATGTATCGCCCACTTCCACAAGGGGATTGGTGCGGGTCGGGAATAGTTGGCCATCGCTTTTGCGCAAGCCAACAATGATAAATGCCCCTTGACCGCGTACCTCCAGTCCTGTCAAGCGCGTCCCTACATAAGGGTAATCGGGGGTAATCTCCAGTTCCTCGAGGCGGGCATCAATATGGCTCAAGAGGTCGTTGAGGGTTTCGCGATCGCCCGTTTGTTCGAGGAAATCAATGCGGGGCCGCCGAATGAGGTTCGTCATTTGACTGGCGCCAATTTTTGTCGGCAAGACAATGTGATCTGCCCCTGCCAGGCGTAGCTTCGATTCTGTCGTAGCGAAATTCGCCCGCGCCACAATCAGCAAACTCGGATTCATAGAGCGCGCCGTCAGCGTAATAAAGACATTGATCGTGTCATTGGGCAGCACTGTAGCAAGGGCGATCGCCCGATCAATGCCCACCGCTTGTAGCGTTTCCTCCTCCACCGCACTTCCTAAATAGGCCAAATAGCCCGACTGGATGGCTAAATCAATGCGCTGTTCATTGACATCCAAAATCACAAAAGGGGTTTTGGTGGCGGTTAACTCCTGAGCGACCACCTGGCCAATGCGGCCAAAGCCACAGACAATAACGTGGTGCTTGAGTTTGTTAATGTCGCGGCTGGCCCGCTGCATCTCTAGGAGTTGCTTAATCTCCCCTTCGGTAAACAGTTGCACCACTGCACCGATGGTATAGACGGTTGCAGCACTGCCGGCCACAATAATCATCATGTTGAAGAAGCGTTGCGCCGGCGTAATCAGGGGTCGCACTTCGCTATAGCCAATGCCAAACACGGTGATCACGTACATATAGAGGGCATCAAGCCAGTGCCAGCCAAAGCTGGTATAGCCCGCCACTGCCACCAACATGATGAGGATAAAGAGGGTGATGCCAATAATAAAACGGTTGAGGGCAGGGGTTGCAGGTAACCGTCGCATGGCTTTAATACGTGCGCTCTTGGGGGGGAAACAGGGTAATGGTGACGGGCAGATAGTCAATTTGAATGCCGTTGCTGTTGTGATAGGTGGCTAGGGTGTGGCATAGGAAGTTGACATCATCCCGCTGGGGATAGTCCTCACGGAAGTGGGCACCACGACTCTCTTGGCGGGCAAGGGCGCTGCTTAAAATGACTTCAGCAACCACTAGGATATTGGCCAACTCAAAGGCTTCTATCAGCTCTGTGTTCCAATAGCGCTGGCGATCGTCAAGACGAATCCGGCCATAGGCAGCCTTGAGCTGTTGCAATTCCCCTAAGCCCCGCTGCATTAACTCAGCCGTGCGAAAGACACCACAGTATTGGGTCATACAATCCTGTACTTGCCGCCGCAGTTGGGCAAGGCGCAGATCCCCTGCTTGATCAAAGAGGTGTTGAATCTGCTGCTCTGCTGCTTGTAGATAGGGCTGGGGGTCCAATTGGGGGCGGGGCAGACTCGGTAAATCCTTGGCGATCGCGGCACCGGTGCGGCGGCCATAGACTATACATTCTAAGAGAGAATTACTGCCCAAGCGATTGGCACCGTGCACCGAGACACAGGCACATTCGCCGGCGGCATAAAACCCTGTCACCATTTCTGTGGCATTGGCCCGCACCTGACCATTGACATTGACCGGAATGCCCCCCATGGAGTAGTGCACTGTCGGACGCACAGGAATCGGCGCCACCACCGCATCCACCCCCGCCAAGCGATGGGCTTCCTCCCAACAGAAGGGAATGCGATTCAGGATTTTTTCGCGACCCAAGTGGCGGACATCGAGATAGACAAAAGGCCCACCCGCAGAACCATCACGGTGAATGCCCCGCCCTTCGCGAATTTCGATGGCGATCGCCCGCGAGGTAATATCACGGGGAGCCAGTTCCATACGACTGGGGGCATAGCGTGCCATAAAGCGTTCCCCCTCGGCATTGAGTAGATAAGCCCCTTCGCCGCGCACCGCCTCAGAAATTAAGACACCCGCTGGATACAACCCCGTCGGGTGAAATTGGACAAACTCCATATCCTCAAGGGGTAAGCCTGCCCGTGCCGTCATCCCTAAGCCATCCCCAGTGGAGGCAAAATCATTAGACGTGGTATTAAAGACCCGACCATAGCCCCCTGTGGCAAAAAGAATGGCGGGTGCCCGCAGAATGTCCAGTTGACCCGTTTCAATGTGGTAGGCAACGACCCCCTTGGCCTGCTGCTCCTCGACAATCAGCCGCAGCACATACCACTCACTCAAAAAGGTGACATTGTACCTCAGGAGATTGCAGTAGAGTTCGTGGAGAATGGCATGACCCGTTTTGTCGGCGGCATAGCAGGTGCGCGGGTGAGTGTGACCGCCAAAGGGACGTTGGGCAATGCGGCCATCGGGCAGGCGAGAAAAGAGCACCCCCAAGTGCTCAAGGTCAATCACCACACCGGGCGCTTCTTGGGCAAGAATGGCTACAGCATCCTGATCCGCAAGAAAGTCTGACCCCTTGACCGTATCAAAGGCATGGCTTTCCCAAGAGTCTTCGGTGTCCACATTTTTGAGGGTAGCCGCAATGCCCCCTTGGGCGGCAACGGAGTGGGAACGAATGGGATGGGTTTTGGCCACAAGGGCAATGGGGGTCTCGGGGGCCAGCCGGCAAATTTCCAAAGCAGCCCGACAGCCTGCTAGGCCACCACCGACAATCACAACGCCAAAGTCTTGCATCGTCCGTTTGTTCAGCATCCTTTCCTATACTAGTTTGGCGATTAGGAGAGTGACGGCGGCAGCAAAGATGAAACCAAGATAAAAACAGTAGCAAAATGATCTTGCGCGCCTCACGCTGAATCGTTAGAGTGGCAGTACAGTTCTTTTTTCAGTGGGGTGCCTGAAGGCCGGTCTTCGCCACGACCGTTGAGGCAGAGTGGTTTTGATGCTTTTGCCTGGGTTCTCTCTCTGTGAAAAGAACTGTCATTCTACTGGAGGCAGCCGTCCTTGAGTGCATTTTTTCTTCACTATGGGGGGTGTGGGGTGCGCCATTGGTGCGATCGCGATCGGGCAGCGGTCATGCACCTCATTGCCAATGTCCTCAGTGAGTTTGGCCTTTCTTGGCAACCCGAGGGAGCCGATGCCGATGTGGTTCACGTTGAAGATTACTACCATCGCCGGGGTGGACAATTTTGGGTGGTGGAGCAAGCTGCGGAAGTCGTTGGCACAATTGCTTTCTATCCCATTCAGCGGGGCGAAGCGGCTGTGGAAATTCGCAAGATGTACCTTCATCCGCGGGTGCGTGGCCAAGGCCTAGGGACATTCCTCCTGCACCATCTGGAAGCAGCAATTCAAGCGGCGGGCTACCGCAAAATCTGGATTGAAACCGCCTCAGTGATGACTGTGGCTGTGCATTTGTACGAGAAGGCGGGCTATCGGCCCGCCACGGGTGTGGAAACGCAGCGCTGCGATCGGGTCTATGTCAAGGACGTAGTGCTCCATGGTATGGCTTCGATGGCTTCTGCCCCCTGCTAGTCTTATTCTCCTGCTGGTTTCCCCTGCCGTCTTTGGTCTCTGCCGCCAAGACTTGGCTCGCGCTATTGCACAGGAGATCCAAAACCCCCAATGGCAACGGGGACAGTGGGGCATTGTGGTGCGGGATTTGAGCAGTGGCGAGGTGCTCTACAACCACCAAGGGGAAAAACTCTTTTTGGTGGCTTCGAATGTGAAGCTGACCACGGTAGCTGCCGCCCTTGACTACTGGGGAGCGAGTCATCGCTTTGTCACCACCCTGAGCGCGCGATCGCCCGACCGAACAACCCTGCGTCTTCAGGGCAGTTTTGATCCCAGTTTCAGCAGCCAAGCCCTGCAACAAATGGCCACTAGCCTTGCTCAGCAGGGGATTCGCCAAATTCAAGTCTTGGAGCTTGGCGGCGTAACACCCGTGACGATTGAACCCACATGGGCAATCGAAGACCTCACGATGGGTAATGCGGCCGTCATTCTGCGCTTAAGTATCAATCAAAATGCCCTCAACCTAGAGGTGAGACCGCAACAGTTGGGTCAACCCTTAGCCCTACGGCAGCCGGAGACTAATTTTCGAGTGGTCAATGAGACCCGCACCGTGGCTCCCTCTGAGCCGGAATTTTTGGAAAGTGAGGTGCGCGGCCAGCAGATCATTGTGCGCGGTCAACTCCATAGGGGCAGTGAGCCAGCAGAAATGCGCATTCCCCTGCGGGAGCCCATCCCCTATCTTCAGCAGCAGGTGCAGCGTGCCTTTGCCCAAGCAGGCATTCAGGTGCAGCAGATTCGCCCTGTGGAAACAGCAGAGCCGTTACCGGATTTATTGGTGCGCCATGCCTCACCCCCCCTAGGCCAGTTAATCTTGCCAATTCTCCAAGAGAGTGACAATTTCTATGCAGAAATGCTCTTTGCAGCTCTGGAGGCTGCACAACCCGGTTATCGCCAACGTTACTTGGCGCAGATTGGGGTGCAAGGGGCTGTGTTAGTGGATGGTTCCGGACTGTCGCGGCAAGATTGGCTGACCCCCAATGGTTTAGTGACGCTGTTGCAACAAATGGCGCGCACCGATCATGCCTTGCTGTGGCGGCGATCGCTCCCCCTTGCGGGGCGATCCGGAACCCTGCGCCAGCGTCTGCGGGATACGGCAGCTCAGGATCGCGTCTGGGCCAAAACAGGGACTTTGCGAGGGGTGGCTGCCCTAGCAGGCTATGTGGAACCCCTCGAGGATCGCCCCCTAGTCTTTAGCATGGTTGTCAATCAAGCAGGGGAAACAACGGCACACCTGCGTGCGGGGTTGGATCGGATGGTGGTTCTGCTCGCCCAATTGCGGGCTTGCGATCGCGCCTCAGAGGTTGGGGGCGATCGCTGGGGGCTAGGGTTCCACCGTCATTTGTAATCTAGGGAACTGCGTTATAGTGTTCTCAAAAAGGGGTGCCGAATCTTGGCGAGCAGTGCTCAGGCTGTCGGCAATCGGCGGGGTAAATTTTAGGAGGTATCCAATGCTAACGGAAACGCGTCCGCGGGACGTTCAAGTGGCGGAAATTGCACCGGGGATTTTGGTTCTGCGATCGCGCACTTGGGATCGGCTGAAGTTTGAAGTAGAATATGGCCGCCAACAGGGAACCACCTCCAATTCCTACCTCATTCAGGCCCCCCAACCCACGCTTCTAGATCCGCCGGGGGAATCCTTTACCCAGATTTATTTACAAGAACTCCAGCAGCACATTGATCTCAGTCAACTGCGGTACCTGATTCTCAGTCATGTCAACTCCAATCGCCTTGCCACCGTCAAGGTCTTGCTGGAAAAAGCGCCCCAGATCACTATTGTCTGCTCTAAGGCTGCAGCAGTGGCATTGCGCTCTGCGGTTGGTGAGCAGTTGAATCTCTGGATTCCGCGGGCGGAAACCCCCTTGGAGTTGGGGGGCGATCGCCAACTCATGTTTATTGCCGCTGCTACGCCCCGCTGGCCCGATGGTCTAATGACCGTTGATCCCCAAAATCAAATTGTGTTCAGCGACAAGCTCTTTGGTGCCCATGTCTGTGGCGATAGTCTCTACGATGAGCAGTGGAAAAAACTGGATGAGGATCGTGCCTACTACTTTCAATGTTTGCATGCAGCACAAACCCGCCAAGTGGAAAGCATTTTGGATCGCTTGGCAGAACTGACACCGCCCCCGCGCCTCTATGCCCCCGCCCACGGCCCGATTGTCAAGTTTAGCCGTAGCCGCCTCTTTCAGGACTATCGCGACTGGTGCCAAGCCCAAACGGCACAGGACACCAAGGTAGCGCTTTTCTATGCCTCTGCCTATGGCAATACGGCAATTCTGGCCAATGCGATTGCCCAGGGGCTAACCGCCGCCGGCGTTCAAGTGGAAGCTGTTAACTGTGAAACCACTCCCCCAGCGGAAATGCAAGCCTTGATCCACAGTAGCGACGGCTTTATCATTGGCTCGCCCACCCTAGGAGGGCACATGCCGACCCAGGTGCAGACCGCCTTGGGCTTTATCTTGGCAGAAGGCAGCCAAACCAAGCTGGCTGGGGTCTTTGGCTCCTACGGTTGGAGTGGCGAGGCCATTGATGACATTGAGCAAAAGCTCGTTGATGCCGGCTATACCCTTGGCTTTGAAACGCTGCGGGTGAAGTTTACCCCCACAGCTAGCGATCTGGAAAAATGCCAAATTGCTGCCAGCGAGTTTGCCCAAGCCCTGAAAAAACTGCGCAAGAGCCGCACTGTTCGCCCTCCCAGTCTAGCGGAGGCACAAGTGGATCGCACCGAACAGGCTGTGAATCGGGTGGTCGGTTCCCTGTGTGTTCTGACCACCCTACCCGAAGGGTGTTTTCACCTTACCCAAGCGGCGGCTATTTTGGTGTCGTCGGTCTCCCAAGCCTCTTTTCATCCCCCTGGCATCACGGTGTCCTTGCCCCAGGAATGGGCGGAAAGCCTCTGCCTAGTGGGCGATCGCTTTGTCTTGAATATCCTCAAGGAAGGCAGTCCCCTAGTACGTCAATTTCAGCAGGCGCAACGCCTGGGGGAGCAACAGCTAGCGACGCTTGGCCTCAAAAGCGCTGAGAGTGGTGCCCCCATTTTGCTCGATGCCCTTGCCTATTTGGAGTGCACCGTAGAGTCCCGCATGAACTGTGGCAATCACTGGCTCATCTATGCCGTGGTCGAGAGTGGCGAGTTGCTGCAAACCAGTGGCTTAACCGCAATCCAACATCGCAAAACCAGCAGTTAGCCCAGGCATCTAGAACGCGTTTTCAGCGGTTAATTCAGCCCCTTGTTGCTGCGCTAGCTCCTCGGGATGGGTGAGCAGATAAAGCATCGGCAAATCTTCTTCGCAAATATGGCGGACCACCAGAGTACCAATGGCCTCTATCGTTGCCGGCGTTAGGTTTTCAGGATGCCTGTGCACCTCCTCAAGCCGGCCACTCAAATCTCGCAGCAAATTTTGGTGAGCGGCACGGTGGGAGAGATAGAGGGGATGGTTGGCAGTAGCCATCAGGGTCTCTTCGTGCTGAAAGTGGCGTTCCGTTTCCCTGGCGCAGGCTTGTAACTGCGGCTTGACCTGGGAAAAGGTTGCCCCGGCGGCGATCGCCGAGCGTAGCTGCTGTAACATCTCCAAGAGTGCCTGATGCTCCTGATCGACCTTCGCCAAGCCAGAGACAAACGCCGCCTGCCATGCCAGCCCATCCATGAATAAACCCTCCCGATTGCAACGGGGAAAAACTATTTTGACCTATTGCCTTCAGCCTAGCCGCTTCCCATTGCAGCAGGTAGGCACTGTTACAAACCGTAGTGGACTAGGGCTTTTGGGCTAAGAAGGCTTAACCGCTACCCAATACTTACTCATAAAGTGGTGCTGCACCTCTTTGACCACCAGACCCGCTTTTTCTAAGCGAATGTTGAGATCATCCTCGATATAGTTGCGGTAAAAGGGCTCGTGGAAAAGGTTGGCAAAGTTTTCCATCATCGGACGCTGCTCTGGGGAATCCAAGGCTTGAATTGAGTCACAGATGACAAAGATGCCTCCCGGCTGCAGAACGCGGGCGCATTCATAGATCACGTTTTGGCGCACGGGGGCGGGCAGTTCATGGAAGAGAAAGACACAGGTGATGGCGCTAAAATAGCTATCCACGTAGGGCAGGCTTTCAGCGTTGCCCTGAATCAGTTGCGGCAGCGCACCCGCCTGGGTCGCCAGTAGGGCGTTGGCTTTGCGCAGGTAGGCGGGGGACAAATCAAGGCCAAAGAGCACCGCCGCTGGGAAAGCGTAGCGCAGTTGTTTTAGGGTGCGACCGGTGCCACAGGCAACATCGAGAATGCGCAGGGGTGGCGCGGGGGGATGAGCAACAAAATGTTGGGCAATGGGGGCAATCACCCGCCGCCGCATTGCATCTGCCGTGCCACCAAAGAGCAGTTCCACTTGGACATCGTAGAGGTTGGCGGAGGTTTCACTGAGGTAGCCATCGGTTTGGTAGTGGAAGTTCTGCCGATAGTACTGCGGATAGTCCTCAAGGCGCAGGTTTTTAGCAAACTCCTGAAATTGGCGCGATCGCGCCCGCTGCCACATCTGCGGCAAGTCTAGCAACAGCAGGGGATAAAAGCGGAGGAACTCTTCCCAAGGGGCATCAAAGAGCAGGGCAGCAGGATAGAAACCTGCGGCGGCGTCCTGCCAATCTTGCTGGAGTAGAGTTTCGTAGCGTTCCTTGAGCCAGGCTTGCAATTCGGGGCTGAGGGGTTGCGTCCGTTCTTCCGTGGGAAAGACCGTATTCAAAAGCCGCGCACTCAGGGTTTTGTGGGCGATCGCAAAAATGTTTTTACCCCATTGCAGGGCTTGATAGCTACTGTGAAGCGTCTCTTCCACAAAGGGCAACTGAGAGGCAAAGGGCGCAACCAACATAGCTCTTAACTAAACTTCATAATTTCCATTCCCCACTATATCGCAAACCCTAGGGGCAGTACCCCCGTTCGCGGTACCAAGTCACAGCGTCCCGCAGTGCCTCATCAATCGGCGTCTGGGGCAAACCCAATTCAGCCACAGCTTTGCGGGCATCGTAAAACATTTTTTGCTGGGCCATGCGCACCCCATCCACAGGAATCGCGGGGGGTTTGCCCAAAGCCCCCAGCACCACTTCATCCAACCAAGCCACCACTAAGGGAATCCCAATGGGAATTTCGCCAAGGGGGCGCGGCAGCCCAGTCATCGCGGCTAATCGTCCCAGAATGTCTGCCAGCGTTAGGTTTTGGTGACCGAGGATGTAGCGTTCACCCGTTTTGCCTTTTTCTAAGGCCAAAAGATGACCGATCGCCACATCCCGCACATGGATCAGGTTCAACCCCGTGTTGACGTAAAAGGGCATCTGTCGCCGTAAAAAGCGCAGGATGATTTCACCGGTGGGGGTGGGCTTTGCATCCCCAGCACCAATGGGGGTACTGGGGTTGACAATCACAATATCTTGGCCTTGGGAGATTGCCTCGTGAGCCACCTGCTCTGCCCAGTACTTGGAGCGCTTGTACTCGCTGATTAGCTTTTCGGGGGGGCTTTGGTAGGCTTCGGTGGTGGGTTGGCCACTGGGATCAACACCAATGGCGGCGACGGAACTGGTGTAAACCGTGCGCTCAATACCAGCCTCACGGGCAGCGGCCAAGATGCGACGGGTGCCCTCCACATTAACGGCATAGAGAAGGCGGCGATCGCGCCGCCACAGACTGTAATGGGCTGCAACATGGAAGAGCACTTGGCACCCCTGCATCAAGGTGACGAGGTCGCTAGTGCATAAATCCCCTTGCACCAGCTCCACATCCCATGGCTTGAGATGATCGGCCCGCTGCGGTTGTCGCACCAGGGCACGGACGCGATAGCCCCTTTCTGCGAGAACCTGAGCCACATGGGTACCGACAAAGCCACTGGCACCCGTGAGAAAGGCGGTAGTGCTCAATCTGCCGCTGCCTCCATGCTACCGGGGGGCAGGACCGCTGCCGTGACAATTGCATCCTCCTCATCTAGCCGTTGCAGACGGACGCCCGTGGCCGATCGCGACTGTGAGGAAATGTCCATCACCTTTTGGCGAATGATGATGCCGCGACTGGTAACAATCATCAGTTCATCCTCGGCATTGACAATCCGCAGCGCCGCCAGTTGATCCTCATTGCTTTTGGCTTTGAACTTGGTGGCGGTAATGCCCATGCCAGCGCGGTTTTGCAGCCGGAACTGTTGCACCGGTACCCGCTTGCCGTAGCCATTGGTGGTGATCACCAGTACCCAAGGGCCTTCACTGTGAACGACTGTTTCCTCAGCATCTTCACTCTCGGCACGGTCATCCTCAGGGGTGGCGGCAAAACGGTTGGCGATCGCCGCCGGTAGAATATCCATCCCCACCAGTTCATCCCCCGGCCGCAGGCTCATGGATTTGACCCCCCGGGTGGCACGGCCAAGGGGGCGCAGTTGATCGTGACTGGCGCGAAAATGAATCGCCATGCCCTGGCGCGAGCCGATGATAATGGTGTCCTCTTCGCGGGTACGGCGCACCCACCGCAGTTGATCTCCCTCTTCAAGGGAAATCGCAATCAGGCCATTGGCGCGGATATTACTAAAGGCCGCCAGTGGTGTTTTCTTAATGAAGCCCTTACGGGTGAGCATCACGAGATACTCATCTTCACTAAATTCTTGGACAGCAATGACGGAGGTAATTTTTTCCTCGCGGGGAATGGGTAGCAGTTGAACAATGGGGGTGCCGCGGGCTTGGCGGGAGCCACTGGGAATTTGGTAGGCGGGCAAGGCATAGACTAAACCGCGATCGCTAAAGAAAAGAATGCGATCGTGATCATTACAGCTAAAGAAGTGCTCAACGGCATCATCTTCCTTAATCTCTGCTCCTTTGCGTCCCCGGCCATCGCGACTTTGGGCTTCAAAGGTATCCACCGGCATCCGCTTGATGTAGCCCTGCTGGGTAACGAGAATGACGGATTTATCGTTGGCAATTAAATCGGTGTCGCTAATCTCCCCATCCGCTTGTACAATTCGCGATCGCCGCGGCGTGGCATACTTGGCCTTGAGTTCTGTCACTTCTTTTTCAATAATCTCCAGTACCCGCTGCCGATGGGCCAAAATATCCCGGTAATCGGCAATTTGCCGCTGCAGCTCCGCATGCTCCCGCTCAATTTTTTCCGCCTCTAGGGCGGTGAGGCGCCGCAGTTGCATCTGTAAAATGGCATCGGCTTGGGCCTCACTGAGGGCATAGGTTTGCATCAATTGCTGGCGAGCAAGGGCAGTGTCACTGGCGCTGCGAATGAGTTGAATCACGGCATCGAGATTGGCCAGCGCCACCAGCAATCCTTGGAGCAGGTGATCCCGTTCTTCGGCCTTGCGCAGGGCATAGCGGGTACGGCGGGCGATCGCCTCTTCGCGGAAACGAAGGAACACCTCTAAACTGCGCTTGAGGGTCAGCAGTTGCGGCTCGCCGTTGACGATCGCCAGCATATTGGCCCCAAAATTGACCTGTAGCGGCGTTTGCTTGTAAAGATTGTTCAGCACCACGCGGGGGTAGGCATCCCGCTTTAGCTCAATCACCACCCGAATCCCATCGCGATCGCTTTCGTCGCGCAGGTCGGCAATGCCCTCAATTTTTTTCTCATTGACCAACTCGGCAATTTTTTCCATCAGTGCTGCCTTGTTGGTTTGGT
>NZ_JACOMP010000162.1:0-4489 GCF_014466085.1 Thermosynechococcus sp. OHK43 | reverse complement strand
GCGCTGGGCACGCTCTTGGGGGGAGGCCGTTAGGAAAATTTTCAAGCCCGCCTCTGGAAAGACATGGGTGCCAATATCACGACCTTCAGCAGCGATTCCCCCATTGGCTCCGATCGCCCGCTGTTGTTGTACCATTAGCCGCCGCACACCGCGCAGGGCGGCAATCTGGGATACCCGCTGCGTCACCTCTAGGGAGCGAATCGCTTGGCTGACCTCGCAATTGTTGATCCACACTCGCGTTGGTTGATGGGGATCACGGCTCTCAAGATGCAACTGACAATGGGCGATCGCCTCTACGATCGCTGGCTCATCGTGGAAATCTATATTATTTTCCAAGCACCACCAAGTTACCGCCCGATACATGGCACCGGTGTCAAGGTACTGCAACCCTAGGGCTTGGGCAGCCAGTCGCGTCACGGTTGACTTCCCAGCACCGGCAGGACCATCCACCGCCAGAATCGGCAGGCGGCGATCCAGTAGACAATTGTCAATGAGGCGCGTTTGCCCCACCCAGCCAGCGATCGCCAACAGACCCACGGTCTCAATGCGTTCCAAGGGCACAAGGGTCTGGGGATGCACCAATTCGGCATAGTCGAGGCGCAACTGGGGAAACTGGCGCAGATGATCTTGCACTTGGGCTAGAAGCAGACTCGCTTCCAAGCAGCCCTGACGGAATGCAGCCTGAGCCACCTCTAGGCTTTGGCTTAAGGCAAGGGCAGTGGCGCGCTCCTCAGCATTCAGGTATTGATTGCGGGAACTCAGGGCAAGGCCGTCGGCATCGCGGACAATCGGGCAGCCAATGATCTCCACCTCCAGATTCAAGTCCGCTACACAGCGGCGAATAATCGCTAACTGCTGGGCATCCTTTTGCCCAAAGTAGGCGCGATCGGGCTGGACTAGATGCAACAGCTTCAGCACAATTGTTGCTACCCCGCGAAAATGGCCGGGGCGCGATCGCCCACAGAGGTGTTCCGTTAACTCCCTTGGCGGCTCCACCACGGTCAAGTGCTTCATCCCCGTTGGGTAAAGCTCAGCCACACTGGGCACAAAGAGCAGATCCACCCCTAACTGCTGACAGAGGGCAGTATCGGCCTCAAGGGCACGGGGATAGCGCTCCAGATCCTCTTGGGGACCAAACTGCAGTGGATTGACAAAAATACTGACAACAACCACATCACACTCTTGCCGTGCCCGCTGAATCAAGGCAGCATGCCCCCCATGGAGTGCCCCCATTGTCGGCACAAAACCAACCGTGGTTGCCGGAGAGAATGCGCCAAGGGCAGTCTGTAAACCCGCCGTGGTGGTTAAACGGTAAAACTTACCCATAGAGTGCTGCGGGGGCGATGGATGGAGTTTTGGTACAATCTGTCATATTACAGCCCTTTTCCCACGGCGAGAAGCCACTCAAGCTTGCGAAAACCAGGATTCAGATCAGAGAGGTTTTTTAGGGTATCCCCATTGTAGAAAGGTGTAGAAAGGGTCTGTTTAGTGCCCGGGCCTGCTTTTTTTGACCAAAGTTTGTACATTTGTTGCAAAAGCTTTAATCTTGCGGGCAGGTTCTCTAAAATTCAAGTACTTTCGTTTTTCTATACTTGCAAACCCTGTAACACAGCTCCCACTTTCACCCCGCCTTAGTCAAAAGCTTGTTTTTTAACTGGAACTGTTGAGCATACGCCGCGAGGATAGCCCCTATGGCCAATGAACTACAAAACAGTTTACAAAAATACCGTTTCGTCTGCACCCTCACCTTCGGGGATATTTATGGCCAAGTCATTGTTTGGCTAATTGTGATCTTTATTGGTTTGGCCGCCTCCCTCACCCTCTACAACAATCCAGTGCAGGCGTTTCTGGTCGGGGGGCTAATTTTGGTCTTAACCTTGCCCTTTTTGCTTTTTGCCTTTGTCACGACCCTGCTCAACCATATTGAAATGCGACCTGTAACAGTGACAGAGAAGAAAAAACGTAAAGATGCCGCCGTGGCCTCAACCACCGAAGTGGCTGCTGCAAATTAAAAACCCTTAGAAACCCTTAAAAACAGCGAGCCATCGCTCCCCACACCGAAATTACCGCGCCGGCCTATAATGCTTTAGGTTCGCCAAGCCCTTGCCCCCAACCGGGGGTGATTGGCAATGCCAAAATTTATGCTTTGCCAATGGCGGCAGCACCGCTGATTTTAATAAACTGCTCCTGTTCACCAGTGGGTTGGCCCTGGTGAATGCCCTTTTTGAGGAGGGGAAACCTGGCCAATTGTTAGCCCAAATTAAATCCCTTCTCCAAGACAGCACGTCCAACTCCTAAAAGGCGACTGCATACCCCTAGCTGCAGGAATGGATAACTCTTCAGTAGGGCGGGGGGGCGGAGGCATGCATAGAGGATTTATTGAATTCGTCTCTATTTTCAAAGTTCATAGAGCTTTGTCAATAAGGAAAATATAAAAGAAAGATTAAGAACCGCTAAAGGTCAGTGTTAGTATTCTGCCGAACAGATTTAGAAATGTTAAGATTCTTAATATATGTAATCTAGCTTTGCAAAAGCTGTTAAAGCACCGTTGGCTTGGCCGCGATCTTTAGCAGGGGCGATCGCCCATCCTATAGAGAAAACGATATTCCTAGGCTTTGGACGAATCACTGCTGTCAACCTTGAGAACGAGCGATAGGGACTATGGATACCTCAAAAGATTTAGTGCGCACTTACCTACGGGAGATTGGCCGTGTGCCATTGCTCACCCATGAACAGGAAGTGATCTACGGAAAACAAGTGCAGCAGCTCGCCGCCATGAACGAGATTCGCGAAAAGCTGGCGGCAGAACTCAACCGTGAACCCACCCGTGCTGAATGGGCTGCCGCCGCCAACATCAGTGAAGCAGAGTTGGAGACAATTATCGAGAATGGCGAGCGCGCCAAACGGAAAATGGTGGAAGCCAACCTACGGCTAGTGGTTTCGGTGGCCAAAAAGTACATCAAGCGCAATGTGGATTTGCTCGATCTCATTCAAGAGGGAACCATCGGGATGCAGCGAGGGGTAGAAAAATTTGACCCCACTAAGGGGTATCGCTTCTCTACCTATGCCTACTGGTGGATTCGCCAGGCCATCACACGGGCGATCGCTGAAAAGGGGCGGACGATTCGCCTCCCTATCCACATCACCGAAAAGCTGAACAAAATTAAAAAAGCCCAGCGACAACTGTCCCAACGCCTGGGTCGCGCTGCCACGATTAACGAACTGGCCGCAGAACTGGAGTTAACCCCCGCCCAAGTGCGGGAATACCTCGAACGGGCACGGCAGCCCCTCTCCCTTGATGTCCGTGTCGGCGATAATCAGGATACAGAGTTGGGGGAATTGTTGGAGGATTCCTCCATTTCACCCGAGGAGTTTGCAACTCAATCCTCATTGCGCAGTGACCTCGAACGGTTGATGGCGGATCTGACCCCACAGCAACGCCACGTCCTCTCCCTACGCTTTGGTCTAGAGAATGGTCAACCCCTCACCCTTGCCAAAGTGGGAGAACTGCTCAACATTAGTCGTGAGCGGGTACGGCAAATTGAGCGGGAAGCCCTCAGCAAACTCCGCAAACGCCGGGGCGATATTCACGAGTACCTTGCCAGCTAGCCCATGCTCACTGACGAACAGCACCGCCAAAAAATGCAGCAGCGCAAAGCCGTGCAGGCCCAACGCCTCGCGGAGCGCACCCGTGAAAAAGGTCTCATTATTGTCCATACAGGCAACGGTAAGGGCAAAACCACAGCGGCCCTTGGTATGGTGCTGCGTTCCCTAGGGCATGGCTACCGAGTGGCAATTATTCAGTTCATTAAGGGGGCGTGGGAGCCAGCGGAAAAAACCGTCCTTAGCCATTGGTCAGACCAATTGGCCTTCCATGCAATGGGGGAGGGCTTTACGTGGGAAACCCAAGACCGGCAGCGGGATATTGCCTGTGCCCAAGCCGCTTGGGAGCTGGCCCTCAGCTACATCACAAACCCCGCGTACCGCCTGGTGCTGCTGGATGAAATTAACGTTGCCCTCAAGCTAGACTACTTAAATGTGGCAGAGGTGCTCGAGGGGCTTGCCCGCAAGCCAGAAATGACCCATGTGATTCTCACCGGGCGCGGTGCTCCCCAGGCCCTGATTGAGACCGCAGATTTGGTGACAGAAATGACCCTTGTCAAGCATCCCTTTCGTGAGCAGGGGGTCAGGGCACAGCCGGGGATCGAATTCTAAAGCAGGAGTTCCCCGGCGAAGATGGTAACCGCCTGACCCAATAGCAGCAGGCGATCGCCCCCTTGGGGTTGCATTTTAATCACGCCGCCCCGTGCTGAAGCTTGATAGGCCACCAGTTCCCGTTGACCGAGCTTGGCTTGCCAGTAGGGATAAAGACTACAGTGGGCAGAGCCCGTGACGGCATCCTCTGGGATGCCCAATTGGGGGGCAAAAAAGCGAGAGATAATGTCATATCCATATTTCTCGCCACGGGCAGTTACAATCAGTCCCCGGC
>NZ_JACOMP010000161.1:0-6802 GCF_014466085.1 Thermosynechococcus sp. OHK43 | reverse complement strand
TGAAGCCCATCGGACGTAATCCCCAATTCCTGGGTCAAAATTTGCGGCACCATTGCCCTGGAATTGGGGATTACGTCCGATGGGCTTCAAGCAATCACCTCCATCCGTTAGGGAGTCCGGACATCTCAGCGCTTCTTGGGCAGTTGGAGTGCTTGCAATGTCCTGCCGTTCTCTTGAAATGGCTGTATCAGTGCCAACTAGCCTCGGCGATCGCTCGCTTCAGATGATTTTGCAGGGTTTTAGTGGGCAGGCCACTCTGGAGATGCTGCCACGGTAAGATAGTCTCCTCTGGCCAATTGGCAGTAACATAGGCTTCAAAATCAGGCAACTGTCCCTGCAGTTCCTTAAAAGCACGGCGATAACTGCCTAAGGAGGTGCCATAGTGGCGCACCTGCTCTAAAAGGGGAGCAAGCCGGCGATCGCCCCGCGAAATCAAGGCTTGAATCAACGAGTCATGATAGGATTCAGGGCGAAACTCAATCCCCAATTTGGCCAATTCTTTTTTCAAAAACTTGAGGCGTTTTTCGGCCACGGGTTGTACACCCCACCACTGAAAGGGGGTATGGGCTTTGGGAACAAAGGTACTACAGCCAAGGGTGAGCCGCAGTCGCGGGGCTGTTTTTTTCAATTGGCAAAAGAGCTCTACTGTGGCTGCGACATCGGCATCGGTTTCTGTGGGCAGCCCCACCATGCCATAAAACTTCAGCCCCTTGAGGCCACCGGCTTGGGCATGGCTGGCAGCAGCCAGAATCTCCGCCGTCTCAAGCTTTTTGTTGATCACTTGGCGCAGGCGCTCAGACCCCGTTTCGATGGCGATCGTCAGGGATTGACTGCCCCGTTGACTCAACAGGTGGGCCAGGGATTCGGTCACCGTATTGGTGCGCACCGAAGCTAAACTTACCCGCACATGATCAAATTGTGGCTGACCCAGATGCTCAATCAAGGCAGGAAATTCGGGATGTTGGGTAATCGAGGCGCCCAAAAGCCCTAGGCGATCAGTAACGGCTAGCCCCCGCTCAATGGCAGGAATCAGTGTGTCTAGGCTCGGTGTGCGAAAGGGCAAGGTCAAATAACTGGCCAAGCAAAAGCGACACAGCTCGGGGCAACTGCGCACCACCTCCACCATATAGATATTTTCCCAAGCGGCGAGGGGGGTGACCACCGTGGAAGCGGCAAGGGTATTACCGCGATGGACTTGTTTAGTGACTGTCGCCGGTACACTGGCCTTGATGGGTTCAATCCTTTGAATGGGACCGGTGGGATGGCTGTAGCTGACGTGGTACAGGCTAGGAACATAAATACCGGGCACTTGGGCCAGGGCTTCCAACTGTTGCGATCGCGCAGCGGTGCGCACCTGCGCCATTGCGGTCAGAAAGGGATCTAGGAGAGGTTCGGCGTCCCCCAACAAAATCACATCGAAAAAATCGGCAAAGGGTTCGGGATTTGCCGTCAGCACTGGGCCACCGCCAAAGACCAAGGGGTGGCGATCCTGGCGATGGCGCTGCCAAATGGGAATGCCCAACTGCTCCAAGAGCAGCAGTAAATTGCCGTAGTCTAACTCCCACGAGAAGGAAAAACCCACCAACTCTGGATCGCGAGGCAGTGGCTCCTGCACATCGGTAAAGAGGCGACTCACCGCCACATCGGCACGGCTGGCCAGTTGTGCCCACACCAGTTGATAGCCCAAGCTAGTAATGCCAACGCTGTAGGTATTGGGAAAGCCATAGATAACCCGCAGCGCCTCTGGCAGGGGGCGCGATCGCTCAAAGAGGAGGGTTTCAGCAGCCAAGGGGGAGTTCACCTAGGTTTCCGTTGACTTACGGCGGCTAGTTTTTGCGGTCTGGGCAACCGTCTTTTTACTGGTTCTTTTGGTTGTTGATTTGGGTTTGGGGGCAGTAGTTGTTGCGCTGCGGCGGGTTTTCTTTGGTGCTTTTTCCGCCAACAGGAGCAGGGCTTGCTCAAGGGTCATTGTCTCTGGTGTCACCCCCTCCGGCAGGGAGGCATTCACCTTACCGTGGTTGACATAGGGGCCATAGGGGCCGTCCAAGATCTGTACCGGTTCCCCATCCTCCGGGTGAGTCCCCAACACCGCGAGCACCTGTTTTTTGGCCCGAGCGCGACTCGATTTGGGTGTTGCCAGCAGCTCTAGGGCACGCTCTAGGGTAATCGTGTACACATCATCTTCCCCCTTGAGGGAACGATAGTCTTTTTCACCCTCGGGATCGTGGACAATGTAGGGGCCAAAGCGACCTTGATTGGCTTGAATGAGTTTACCGGTTTCAGGATGAACCCCCAATGTCCGCGGCAGCGACAACAGGGTAATTGCCAAGTCTAGGGTGACTTCATCGGGACTGACGCCCTTGGGTAGGGAAGCTCGTTTGGGTTTTGGATTGGCCTCTGTGGCTTCTCCCAACTGCACATAGGGACCAAAGCGCCCCGTCAGCAGAAAGATCGGTTCGCCGGTTTCAGGATGCAGGCCCAGCTTGTCGGGACCCTCTAGTTTTTGGCGAATTAATTGCTCCACCTGTTCACGGGTGAGGCTACCCGGGGTGGCGTCTTGGGGCAAGGAGGCCTTAATGGGTTCACTACCATTGCCATTTTGATAGACCACAAAAGGACCAAAGCGACCCACCACCACTTCAGCATTCAGTTCTGGCAGGGCGATCGCCCGCGCTTCAGTCGCCTCAATCGTCCGCTCCCGCTCTTTAACCTGCTGCTCAAGGCCATTTTCACCCAGATAGAAGGATTCAAGGTAGGGCTGCCACTCCACCTCCCCTGTGGAAATATCATCCAGGGTTTGCTCCATCCGCGCCGTGAAGTTAATATCCACCAAGTCGGGGAAGTATTTCTCTAGCAGCGCCGTCACCGCAAAGGCCGTAAAGGTGGGTTCCAGGGCATTGCCTCGCCGAATGGCATACTCGCGGTCTTGGATGGTACTGAGGATCGTGGCATAGGTGCTGGGACGACCAATGCCTGCTTGCTCGAGGGCTTTGACCAAGCTTGCTTCCGTGTAGCGCGGCGGCGGCTGGGTCTCGTGACCCACACTTTCCAGGGCGTGACAGCGGAGAATCTCTCCGACTTGCAGGGGGGGCAGGATCACCTCTTGGCTTTCGAGGGCGGCCTCGGGATCATCGGAACCTTCCACATAGGCCCGGAAAAATCCTGGAAAATCAATGCGTTTACCGTGGGCACGGAAGAGGGCATCCCCAGCCGTAATCGAGACCGTTAGCAGAGTGATATGGGCATCAGCCATCTGGGAGGCCACTGTGCGCTTCCAGATCAGTTCGTAGAGTTCCAGTTCCCGATCTTGAAGGCCGGTTTCTTGGGGAGTGCGAAACTGGCTACCTGCAGGGCGAATCGCTTCGTGGGCTTCTTGGGCCCCCTTGGTTTTGGTGGTGTATTGACGTGGCTGGGGCGACAAAAAGGCTTTGCCATACATGGCTTCCACACAACTGCGGGCGGCGGCGATCGCCTGATCCGACAGATGCACCGAGTCCGTACGCATATAGGTGATGTAGCCCTCTTCGTAGAGCTTTTGGGCAATGCGCATCGTATCCCGCGCCGAGAGGTGCAGTTTGCGGTTAGCCTCCTGTTGCAGGGTTGAGGTGGTAAAGGGGGGAGCCGGTTTGCGGGTTTGTTGGCGCTCCTCTTGTTCGGTAACCGTCCAGGTTTCCGTTAGCAGGCGATCGCGCAGAGCGTTGGCAGCCGCCTCATCCAAGAGCAAGACAGCATCAGGGTTACGTAGCTGTCCTGTAGTGGGATCAAAATCATGGCCCGTGGCCAAGCGTTGACCGCCAACACTCACCAAACGCGCTGGAAAAAGGGCTCCCCTTTGATCTAAGGTGGCCTTGAGATCCCAAAATTGCCCCTTACGGAAGGCCAACCGTTCTCGCTCCCGTTGAACCAATAGGCGCACTGCAACTGACTGCACCCGCCCCGCTGACAGATGGGGGGCAATTTTCCGCCACAGCAGGGGCGACAGGGTATAGCCCACCAAGCGATCGAGGATACGCCGCGTTTCTTGAGCACGCACCAGTTGTTGATTGACATCGCGGCAATTGCGTAGTGCTTCTTGGATTGCTTCCTCGGTAATTTCATGGAAGACCATCCGCCGCACCGGCACCTTTGGCTCCAACAGTTGCAGCAGGTGCCAACTAATGCTTTCTCCTTCGCGGTCTTCATCGGTCGCGAGCAGGAGTTCATCAGCGGTTTTGAGGGCAGTTTTTAATTCTTTGACAACTTTTTGTTTCTCTTTAGGAACAATGTAGAGGGGTTCAAAGCCAGCAGCGACATTCACCCCTAGGGTTGCCCACTCTTCCCCCCTGAATTCGGGGGGCACATCAGCAGCACTGCGGGGCAGATCACGGACATGACCCATTGAGGCTTCAACGCGATAGTCCGGCGGCAGAAATTTGCGAATGGTACGGGCTTTTGTTGGGGATTCAACGATGACAAGGGTGGACATAGCAGATGCTGCGGGATGGGTTTTTCGGCACTCTCAAGTTTAGCGACAAGTTGAGCAATCCATCATAGAATGGTGTTCTCCCACCGTATCATGGGAACCTAGGAGAAGCACTTCCTTTATTGATAACCCTAGCCTAACCAATGGGCGATGGGGAGAGTCTGTTTAGTCAGCATAACGGTTTTTAGGCAGCAGCGATGACTTAGGGGGGCCCGCTCCAGACATTGTGATCCAAACACGCCACCTAATAAAACCTAATAAACCTAATAAATATTTTGGCGATCGCCCCGTCCTTAAGGGCATTAACTTCACCGTTGCTAAGCCAGAGGGGGTCGCCCTCATGGGCCCCAGTGGCTCTGGCAAAAGTACCTTGCTCCGCTGCTTGAATGGGTTAGAGACCTACCAATCGGGACAGATTCTCATTCTCGGCCATTACCTGCCACCAGGGCTGAGGCCGCAGCAACTGCGGGTGATTTCTTGAGATGCCGGTATGGTCTTTCAGCGCTTTAACCTCTTTTCCCACAGGACGGTGTTGCAGAGCATGATTGAAGCATTGAAGCGCCGCTCCTTGGGCACAAACTCCCCCGCGGCCTGGCTATCGAAATGGCTGAAAGTTTATTGGCCAAAGTGGGATTGCTGGACAAACGGGATGCCTAGGCAAGCCAACTCTCTGGTGATCAAAAACAAGGGGGGGCGATCGCCCGCGCCTTGGCCAGGCAACCGGAGATTCTTCTCTTTGACGAATCCACGACGAATCCACCTTCGCCCTTGATCCAGAACTGATGGGGGATCTCCTAGCCGTGATGCGACAATTGGCCGAAGAGGCAATGACTATGGTGGTGGTCACCCAGGAAATGTCATTTGCCCGCGCAGTGTCCTGCCGCGTGGTCTTTCTCGCCGATGGCCAAACTATTGAGGAAGGATCGCCCCAAGAACTGTTTTATCGTCCGCAACAGGAGCGAGCCCGCCTCTTTCTAGAGCGTGTGCTAGTCAGGCCCTAGCCCTTGTAGGCTTTGATGCATTTTTCGACAAGGGGTTGCACCGCATCCACATCCTGCCAGCCAAGAATTTCAGTGACTTTCTTTTGCAGATTTTTGTACGTGCGGAAGAACTCGGCGATTTCTTCGAGACGGTGGGGAGCAATATCCTTGAGGGATTTCACCTCAGCATAGCGAGGATCACCAACAGGCACACAGAGAATTTTCTCGTCGCGATCGCCACTGTCAATCATCTCCAGCATGCCAATGGGACGGGCAGCAATCACACACCCCGGAAACGTTGGCTCATCCATCATCACCAACCCGTCGAGGGGATCACCATCCTCGGCTAAAGTATTGGGAATAAAGCCGTAATCATACGGGTAAACCACCGCCGAGTAGAGGACGCGATCGAGGGCAAAGACGTTCATTTCCTTGTCAAACTCATATTTATTGCGGCTACCGCCAGCAATTTCCACCAAAACATTGACAACGCCCGGCTTGGGTTGAGCAGGAATGCGGCTTAGGTCAATACTCATAGCAGGATGTCCAGAGCAACAAGTCTCCATTTAATCGAGATTGGGACATGGAAGCAAGCACCTAGCCTAAGGCCACTGACTTTTGCCAATGGCTCTCCAGGGGCAATGCTCAACAAAACAAAAACAAAACAAAATAGCCAAAAAATAGCGCCCGCCATCTAGGCGCTCAGGTGTACGGCGCGCTGCGAAAGCGCCAATACATCCACGCGAAGAGCAGCGAAGCAACGTCGGCTGCAACCCTTGTTAGCCTCCCGTTCTCGCCTCCTGGCCTTGCAGGAGCACATCGCGAATCTCGCCAGGTTGTCGTGCAACCGCCCAGCGCCAATGGCCAAAGCCGCCATGCGCGTTCACCGCCTGCACCCATTCATCCAGGTAACGACGTTTGGCTTTATCCTGCTCCGTATCCTGGCCCTTGGTTTCCAGAATCAGATGGTCCCCATTTGTGAGCCGCACAAGAAAATCGGGGCGGTACTTCCGCACGACACCGCGATGGAGGTAGCGCACCTCGAAGCCGAGATGGTCGTTCTTGACCCAGGCGGCCACCGCGTCACCTTCGTCGAGCGCGAAGGCATCGGACGCCTCCCAGGTGCTGTCGTACACGCAGACATTGATGTGTGACTTCCTGGTGCGCGCGCAGGGCTTCCCCGTGTACCAAGTACGCATCTCGCCCGTGGAGCGGATGGGATGATCGCGGTCGAAGACCGGCGTCAACCGCTCGGTGTTCTCCTGCCGCACTGCCGCGACGACATGCTGCACGACCCGGGACATGTCCAACGTGATGATCAGCCGGCGGCGCAATTGGTCCTGATAGAAGAGCGGCGGCG
>NZ_JACOMP010000160.1:0-5339 GCF_014466085.1 Thermosynechococcus sp. OHK43 | reverse complement strand
GCACTACACAGGAATGCTCACTGATGGCCGTATTTTTGATAGCTCCCGCGATCGCGGTCAGCCCTTCCAATTTCAAATTGGTGTCGGTCAAGTCATTAAAGGCTGGGATGAAGGGGTTGGCTCAATGCACGTGGGTGGTCAGCGGCGGCTGATTATTCCCCCGAATCTAGGCTATGGTGCGCGGGGTGTGGGTGGGGTCATTCCCCCCAATGCCACGCTGATTTTTGATGTGGAACTTTTGGGGGTGCAATAGGGCAAGGCATGCCCAAGCCTAAAGTACTGTACATTTGCCGCGAGTGTGGTGCTCAGCACCTCCAGTACTTTGGTTGCTGTCCCAGTTGTGGCCAGTGGAATACCCTTGATGAGCAGGTGGTTACGCCGGTAGAGACCGCTGCTCGCTGGACCGCACCCCGAAAATCGAAAACGCTGCAGGCCCTCAGTGCCAAAGCCTTAGGAGAGGTTAGCGAACAGGCCCAGAGCCGTTCTGCCTCTGGATTTACTGAGTTGGATCGGGTTTTGGGAGGAGGGATTGTTGCTGGCTCTCTGGTGTTGGTGGCGGGAGAACCGGGAATTGGCAAGTCTACCCTTTTGTTACAGATGGCAGCCACCTTAGGGCAACAGCAGCGGGTGCTCTATGTCTGTGCTGAGGAATCAGCGCAACAGGTAAAGTTGCGATCGCAACGACTGGGTATTGCTGCTCCTCCTTCCCTGTATCTTTTAGCAGAAACAGATTTAGACGTCATCCTACAGGAACTCATCCATCTGCAACCCCATCTGGCGATTATTGATAGCATCCAAGCAGTGTATTTGCCCCAACTGACCGCTGCTCCGGGATCGGTGTCTCAGGTACGGGAGGGAGCCGCCGCCCTGATGCGCTTAGCCAAGCGGGAGCAGATCAGTTTATTTATTGTTGGTCATGTAACCAAGGAGGGGGCGATCGCCGGTCCGAAGGTACTAGAACATCTCGTGGATACAGTGCTCTACTTTGAGGGCGATCGCTTTGCCAGTCACCGCCTTGTGCGCAGTGTAAAAAATCGCTTTGGGGCCAGTCAAGAAATCGGCGTTTTTGAAATGGGGGCGCAGGGCTTAGCCGAGGTCACAAATCCCTCCGCTCTGTTTTTGGGCGATCGCGAGCCAACCCCCGGCAGTGCCACCATTGTTGCCTGTGAAGGGACCCGTCCCCTCGTGGTTGAGTTGCAAAGTTTAGTTAGCCCCACCAGTTATCCCTCTCCTCGCCGCACAGCCACAGGCATTGAGTACAATCGCTTTCTGCAAATTTTAGCAGTGGTGGAAAAACGCCTAGGCGTGCCCCTCTCAAAGCTAGACGCCTATGTGGCCTCCTCGGGGGGGCTGAATGTGGCGGAACCCGCTGCGGATCTGGGGGTAGCAGTGGCAGTTGTGGCCAGTTTTCGCGATCGCTGGGTGCAACCCCAAACGGTGATCATTGGCGAAGTGGGTCTAGGGGGACAGGTGCGAGCTGTCTCTCAATTGGAATTACGCCTGCGGGAGGCGCTGAAGTTGGGATTTCGCCGTGCCATTATTCCTGAAAGCCAAGCCGGTGCCATCGCCGGCCTAGAGATTTATCCGGTGCGCCGCGTTAGCGATGCTATTGTGGCTGCCCTTGCCCCGCTTGCCCCTGGGGAATCCCCATGAGGCTTATCCTTGCGTGTCCAATTTATCCCTAAGACCCTTGAGGCAGATACCCCATTGGTGGAGGGGCAGGGCAAAGCCAGCCGTTACAAGATACACTTCCGCCATCAGCGGACTCAGTTGCTGACACAGGGCACCGAGGCGATCTCGAAAACAGCGACCACTGGCGGAGGCAGGAACGACTCCCCAACCCACCTCTTCAGCAACCAAAATGAGTTGAGCGGCACAGGCTTGCACACTCGCCAGCAATTCGGCAACGGTTGCTTGCCATTGATCTTGGGATTGATCTAGGCAATTGGCCACCCATGTTCCCAAGGAGTCCACAAGAGCGCAATGATCAGGCGGCAGGTCACGCACTAGGGCAGCCAGTTCAAGGGGACATTCTCGCAATTCCCACGCAGCGGGGCGGCGGGCACGGTGCTGTTCAATCCGCTGTAACCATTCCCTATCCCCTGGGGAGGCGATCGCCGTCGCAATATAAATCACAGGTTGTTTGCTTTGGGCAGCCAAGGCTTCTGCCCATTCACTCTTGCCGCTGCGAGTCGGACCGGTCACCAACACATGATCAGGCATGATTAGGCCCTGCTGGCTAACTCAACTTCGCGGATCAAGACGCTCCCCTAGCCCCTCTCCAAGGAGCGAGAGACCCACTACCAGCAGTGTCATGGCCAGCCCCGGAAAGAGGGTTGTCCACCACACACCCACCGACAACCCATCCAAGGCCTGTCGTAGATCTTGCCCCCATTCTGGTACCTGGGGCGGCAACCCTAAGCCCAAGAACCCCAGCCCTGCCAAGGTGAGGATGGCATCGGCGGCATTGAGCGTAAAGAGCACCGGAATACTGGGAAGCACATTCACCAAAAGATACCGGTGCAGAATTCGGGGAGTAGAGGCACCAAGGGCGCGGGCAGCTTCGATAAAAACCTCGTTTTTTAGGCTCACCGTGTGGTTGCGCACTACCCGATAGTACTGGGGAATGTAGGCAACACTGAGGGCGATCGCCGCATTGAGCACCCCCTTGCCAACCACAAAGGCCACCGTCACCGCCAGTAATAGCCCCGGTAACGTGTAGAGCGTATCCATAAAAAAGAGTAGCCCGCGATCTAGCCAGCTCCCTTGGTAACCACTGAGCAGTCCGAGGGGTACCCCCACCAGCAAGCTCAAAACCGTTGCCACAAAGACCACCTGCAAAGCCGCTTGGGCACCAAAGATTGTGCGCGCAAACACATCATACCCAAGGCGATTGGTGCCGAACCAGTGCTGCGGCGAGGGGGGTGCATGAATCGGAAAGTCAAGAAATTCTTGGGGGTTGGCAATCCAACCGAGGGCTTGGCCAAGGGGAGCAAGAACCGCCAATAGCAGAAAAGCCCCACAAATGACTCCTCCCACCAGCAATAACCAATCCGAGAGGCTGAATTTCTGCCAACGGTGGTAGATCATTCCCCTATACCAAGAGACTGGCAAGTAGAGCCTTCTGGGCATGGAGGCGATTTTCTGCCTGCTCCCAAACCCGCGACTGCGGTCCTTCAAGCACACTGGCGGTAATTTCCTCATCGCGGTGAGCCGGCAGGCAATGGAGAACGATCGCCCGCGGATCCGCAAGGGCTAGGAGTTGATCATTAATTTGGTAGGGCTGAAAAATGGGTTGGCGATCGCCCGCTTCCGCCTCCTGTCCCATACTGGCCCAGACATCGGTGTAAAGGGCCTGGGCACCCTGAGCCGCTGCCTGTGGATCCGTGAGAATAGTCACTTCACTTTTCCCGCCACTCAGTGCCTTGGCTTGCGCCACAATATCGGGCAAAGGCGCAAACTGTGGTGGTGAAGCCACACGAATATTTACCCCCAAGAGCGCACAGCCCAGTAGCAGTGAATGGGCCACATTATTGCCATCGCCAATGTAGCAGAGGGTCAGTCCCGTCAATGTGCCAAAGGATTCCCGCAGCGTCAACAGATCCGCCAAAATCTGACAGGGGTGCTCGCGATCGGTGAGGGCATTAATCACCGGTATCCGTGCATAATCGGCAAAAAGTTGCAGTTCTGCCTGACCATAGGTGCGAATCGCCACCGCATCCAAATAGCGATCCAATACCCGTGCTGTATCGGGCAACGGTTCACCGCGCCCCACCTGTGTGGATTGGGGATTCAAGTCAATGACTTGGCCGCCTAGTTGGTACATTGCCACCGTAAAGCTGACACGGGTACGGGTGGAGGCCTTCTGAAACAGCAGCCCCAAGACCTTAGGACACTGGGGAGCCACCTTGCCGATTTTCATCTGGGCTGCTAAATCCAGCAGATATTCCACCTCTGCCCGTGAGAGGTCGGCGATGCTCAGCAAATCACGGCCCCGCAGTGTTTCCATCACAAATCTCCCCACCAAAACTGGTATCCACTCATGGTAGCAATCTCAGAGGCCTTGCAATGGTACAAATACAGCCGTTTTCTAAAATACGGGGGCATTGAGGAACTCCCGGCCTGTTCAAAAGTGACCTTCTAAGAGATCTATCCCTGCGAGGCTCCCAACCGCGGCTCCGTTCCTGCAAGGAGGCGTTGGATATTACTCTGGTGTCGCCAAATCACAAAAGCCCCTGCAATCACGCTAAAGCCCACAAACGGCCACGACTGCGTAAAGAACCAAAACCAAAAGGGCAAGGCTATAGCAGCAGTAATTGAACTCAGGGAGACAATGCGGCTGACCGTCAAGACCACCAGAAACACCCCAAAGGTGGCCAATGCAGTGGGGGCATTCAGGGCAAGGAGCACCCCTAAACCAGTGGCAACGGATTTGCCGCCCCGCCAGCCTAACCAAATCGGCTTACTGTGAGCCAGAACGGCAATGAAGGCGATCGCCAGCAGCACAAATTCAAACCAACCAGCGGGCACTGTACTCCAAGATTGCCCCAAGACCCAACGCGCCACAAGAATTGCTCCTAGGCCCTTGCCCACATCGACTAAAAACGTCACCAATCCGGGGCCTTTGCCCACCACCCGCAGCACATTGGTCGCCCCCGTTGAGCCAGAGCCATGCTCACGAATATCAATACCCCGCAGCGCTTTTGCCAGGAGGTAGCCTGTGGGAATCGAGCCAAGCAGATAGCTAATGAGCGCCAGCAGTCCAAGGATCAGTGCAGTGGTCACAGGAGCCTCCAAAGGGGACTGAAACTATTCAAAGAAATCAGAACTACGGCTAGGACGCAACTGGGGTTCAGGGGCAAAACCCAAGAGCAAGGGATATTGCAGCAGCGAAAGGCTAACTTGGGGTTGGGAATCATCAATGAGAATCAGGGGGATGTAGTCCTCCTGCTCGAGGCGATCCGCACGAAAGGCGAGGGCATCGGCGGATTCAAATAGGGCCACCCCTTGGTCGGGGCCGAAGTCTTGGCGAGTGATTCCCAAGCAGTCCTGGAGGCCACGTCGCCAGTCTCCCAAGCGCTCAGGGGAATCAGCCAAAACCAAAACCCGCAACATCTCCCCATAGAAGTCCCGTAGGATCGAGATGATTGCCGAGGCAACAAGGATATTTTGCAACCGACTCGGGAGCGATCGCAGGGCACCTCGTCCCCCCAGATCAAAGAACCAACTTTCAACCCGCTCAGCGTGAACTTGCTCAAAGGTGCGTCGCAACTGCCAAGGAGGGCCGTAGTAGTTAGGACTACTCCGATATTGCTCTAGCAAACGGCGAATCCGATCCG
>NZ_JACOMP010000159.1:0-14266 GCF_014466085.1 Thermosynechococcus sp. OHK43 | reverse complement strand
GGGTGAGCATCCCACGGTGTGAGGCACGACTTTTAATTGGGGATGCCCGCCAAACGATTCAAGACCTTGTTTGCCAGGGATTCCAAGCAGATGCGATTTTTCTCGATCCCTTTTCACCCCAGCGCTGTCCGCAACTGTGGACGGTAGAGTTTCTCAGCTTAGTGGCTCAGTGTTTGGCACCGGCGGGGCATCTGGCCACCTATTGTCGTGCGGCTGCCGTTCGTTCTGCTTTGCAGGAGGCGGGTTTACACCTTGGGACACTGCCAATTGTTGCCCCCCGGCACAGCCATGAATGGGCACAGGGAACTGTGGCTCGCTGGCAACCAGATCAACTCATTCCCCTGTCGCTGATGGAACAGGAACATTTGCAAACCCGTGCGGGTATTCCCTACCGCGATCCCCACCTGCGGGATAGTGCCCAGACGATTCGATGGCGCCGCCAAGTGGAGCAGCAAACTGCTAACCGTGAGTCTACAAGTCGTTGGCGACACCGCTGGGGCATTACCTAGGGTGGGTATAGGCCACCTTGAGACTCCACAGCAGCAGCCACAACGTCATCCCAGAAATCAATGCTCCCCACAGCCAATAGGGAAGCCAGAGGTACCGTTGAAGAAGCCCGGTATCGGAAAGCTGGGGCCCCGCAATGGCATAGGTAAAAAGGTAGTCCACCTGCTGAAACGTGCTAATACAGGCCTGAACCCCAAGGAACTGAATTGAAATCCCCTTGAGCCAGCGATTCCCGCGATAGGCCACCAGCAGAATGGCAATCGCCACCAATGTCATGAAGACAATGCCAAACAGCGATCGCACCCACAGCAGCAGCGAGACTAGGATCATCATCCCTAGGGCTTTGAGACAAAGGTCTGTGGCACGATGGGAGCGGCTCGACAAAATAAAGAGACTGCCAGCGATCGCGGGTCCCAGTGGCCCACCAATGGCGACGAAGCCATGTCCTAAATTTCCCAGTAGCACCTCGCCCCCATAGCGCGCAAATCCTGAACCATTGGGATAGATGACCAATTCCCGAAAGTAGCCCCCCAACAGAATCGCCGTGAGACCATGCCCCATCTCGTGGAACCATGTGGCCAAGATTGTAAAGGGGTAGAGCAGATAGTTCCCCAAGGGAATCTGCCAAAGAAGAATTGTGGCCAGGGCAGCGATCGCCAGCAGCAGTGCCGAACGGGGTTGCTCACTGGCTGAAACCTCCAGCGGCGGGGATTTGGGCTCTGGACGAAAGCCAAACATACGGCCCTAGCATTGCTTACCGCTTTGGTGCCAAAAACATGATCATATTGCGCCCTTCTTGCTTTGGTGCCTGCTGCACTTCGGCCACCGCTTGCAGGTCATTGGCCATACGGTTGAGGAGCTCTTCTGCCAAGTGGGAGTGCTGAATTTCTCGGCCTCGGAATGTCACCGTAGCCTTGACCTTGTCCCCGGCTTTGAGGAAACGCTCCGCGCGGTTGATGCAAACATTGTAATCGTGTTCTTCGATTTTGTAGCGCATCTTCACCTCCTTGACATCGGAGGTATGCTGCTTTTTGCGAGCTTCACGCGCCTTCTTTTCCTGTTCAAAGCGAAACTTGCCGTAGTCAATAATTTTGCAAACGGGTGGATCTGCCTTGTCACTGACAAGAACCAGATCAAGCTCCTTTTCGCGGGCGATCGCGATCGCCTCTTGGGACGACATAATCCCCAATTGGGAACCATCAGTATCCACCACCCGCACCCGCGGAAAACGGATGCGCTCATTAATCATCGGTTGTTCTTGCTGCGTTTTCTTGGTAAGAGCCACTGGTACCTGTACTGTCGTTGATAAAGGTTGGTGCAAGGATTGTCCTAGCCTCTAAGGTAGACCAGAAATGACCCCCTGCCCCTTGCTCTACATCTTAGCGGAGGATTGCCAATAGAAGGTATTCTCTCTGCACCCCAGATATACAAAAACTCATCATTAAAGCAGCACTCGCCATAGGTGCCTTTAGGCTAGACTGAGGGTACTTATTGCCTACGCGGGGTCACATAAGGTCTGAGGTATGGTGCAACGGCAACTGTTCACATCAGCTCTCCTAGGAAGTCTTTGCTTCCTTGCTACCGCCTGTGGTCAACCAAAGGCAAAGGCTCCCCCCCCAGCGGCCCGGGTGAAACTTGCGGCGGTTCAAACGGAAACTCTTTTGCAAACCGCTGTTTACAACGCCTCTTTGCAATCCCGTGAGTCCATCACCCTACAACCCCAAGTTTCGGGTCGAATTGCTCAAATCAATGTTCAAAACGGTCAGTTTGTCAATCAAGGTCAGCCCCTCATCCTCATTGACCCCTCAGAACAGCAAGCCGTTGTTGCCAGCAGTTTAGCCGCAATTCAATCCGCTCAAGCGAATGTAGAGAATGCCCACTCCATCCTCCGCGCCCTTGAAGCCCAGCGACGTGCCAATCTCGCCACTGTAGAGTTCAATCGGATTCAAGCGGAACGCTATACGGCGCTCTTAGCGGAAGGGGCTGTTTCCAAGGAACAAGCGCAATCCTTCATCACCAGCTTTCGCACCGCCCAAGCAGCACTCCAACAAACCGAAGCCGATATTCGTGCCCAACAGGCCACCATTGCTCGCTTAGAAAAAGCCCTCCTTGCTGCCCAAGCTAACGCCCAGCAGCAGGCCATTGTCCTAAATTGGTTTCAGGTGCGCGCTCCCTTTAGTGGTGTTGTTGGCAATATTCCCCCCAAAGTAGGGGATTTTGTAACGCCCCAAACCAACCTCCTCACCCTGACCTCAAATCAACCTCTAGAGGTCTATATCCAAGTGCCCATTGAGCAGATCCCCCGCATTCGGCTGGGAACGCCGGTGGAGTTAGTCGATATCAATGGCAGTGTTGTCGGTAGGAGTTCCGTTTTTTTCATTGCCCCCAACACCACCAACAATACCCAAACCATTTTAGTTAAGGCGCTCTACAACAATACTCGGAATAATCTCCGTGCCGATCAACAAATTCAAGCCCGTATTATTCTCGATCAGCAACCGGGGATTCTGGTGCCGACGACGGCCGTCTCCAATCTTGCCGGCCAAAACTTTGTCTTTGTTGCCGAAAAAGACACCGAGGGCAAAATGATTGCCAAACAAAAGCCCATTCAAGTGGGGGCAATCCAAGGGAACAGATATCAAGTTTTTAAAGGCCTCAAACCGGGAGAGGAAATTGTTGTCTCGGGAATTCAGCGCCTGCGCGATGGTGTGCCCATTACTCCTGAGTCTTAAAACTGAGTCTTAAAAGAGCATGATTAGCAATTTTTTTATTAAACGCCCCGTCTTTGCAACAGTTTGTTCTCTACTAATTATTCTGGTGGGGGCGATCGCGCTGCCAACGCTAGCCATTGAGTACTACCCTAACGTCAGACCACCGACAATTCAGGTATCTGCCAACTATGCCGGTGCTAATGCCGAAACCGTCGAAACGAATGTCACCACAATCCTAGAAACGCAAATTAATGGCGTGGAAGGGATGGATTACATTGACTCCACCAGTAACAGCTTTGGCAACAGCAATATCACGATTACCTTCACTGAGGGCTATGACGAAAACATTGCGGCGGTGGATGTGAATAACTTAGTTGCCTCTGTTACCTCGCAACTGCCACCAGAGGTCATTAACACTGGGGTCAATGTTAGCAAATCCACGAATCAGATTGTTTTGGCCTTAGCCCTGTACCCAGAGGAGGGCTACGACTACGACGCCACCTTCATCAGCAACTACGCGACCCTCTATGTGGTACAACCTCTGCAACGTCTGAAGGGCGTAGGGAAGGTTCAGGTCTTTGGTCAACGCACCTATGCCATGCGGATTTGGCTTGATCCCAATCGCTTAGCCAGTCGCGGTCTCACGGCTCAGGATGTGGTGCGCGCTCTCTCCGATCAGAACGTCCAAGTAGGGGCCGGGATTATTGGTGCCCCCCCAGCACCAGAGGGACAGGAGTTTCAAATTTCCATTCAAGCCCAAAGTCGCTTAGCCTCAGAAGAAGAGTTTGCCGACATTATTATTCAGCGCGGTGAAGATGGCTCCGTGGTTCGCATTCGCGATGTCGGTCGGACTGAGCTAGGAGCACAAAACTACAACACCAACTTTCAGTTTGATGGCCGTAACGCGGTTGGGATTGGTATCTATCAACTCAGTAGCGCCAATGCCCTCGACATTGCCCGTGCTGTGGAGGCGGAGATGGCTATTTTAGCCGAGAAATTTCCCCCCGGACTGAAATGGAGTGTGGGATTTAGCACCACCGATGCGGTGCAGGAGTCGATCAAAGAGGTGGTCATTACACTGATTGTGGCCATCATTCTTGTGATTGCGGTGATCTTTTTATTTCTTCAAGATTGGCGTGCCACAATTATTCCGTCGGTGACGATCCCCGTCTCGTTGATCGGCACTTTTGCGTTTATGAAGGCTTTTGGGTTCTCGATTAACAGTCTGACCATGTTTGGTCTGGTGCTGGCGACGGGGCTGGTGGTGGATGATGCGATTGTGGTCGTGGAAAATGTCACCCGGCTCATAGAAGACGAGGGCATGACTCCCCAAGAAGCGGCCAGTCGCTCAATGGCGGAAGTCACCGGAGCGTTGATTGCCACCTCATTGGTGATGATGGCAGTCTTCATTCCTGTGGCCTTTTTTCCGGGGGTTACTGGGCGGCTGTATCAGCAGTTTGCTTTGACGATTGTCTTTGCAATTGCCCTTTCTACTTTTAATGCCTTAACCCTTTCTCCCCCTTTGTGCGCTCTGCTCCTGCGGCGGGAACGTCCCTCGATGGCGAACTTTATCTTGTTTCGCTGGATCAACCGCTTGATTGCAAGAACGCGGCGAGGCTATGCCCGAAGCCTCAATGTGATTGTGCGACTAAAATACTGGGTGCTGGCGGGCTTTGTCGCCCTGCTGGGGATGACCTACTGGCTGTTTCAGATCGTTCCCGGTGGCTTTGTCCCCCAAGAGGATCAGGGCTATTTTGTCACCCTTGTACAATCACCCCAAGGGGTCTCCCTAGAGTACACGAGTAATATTGTCTTCAAAACAGCGGACGCGATCGCCCAAAATCCAGCGGTCGAACATACCTTTGCCATTGGCGGCTTTAGCTTCTTCGGCACAGGTTCAGATAAAGGAATTATCTTTACGAGTCTCAAGCCTTGGTCACGGCGGCCAACCCTTGATCAGTTGCTACCCCAGTTTCAGAAGGTGGTAGCGGGTGAACTCGGAGCAGTGGTGTTTTCGTCCAATGTGCCGACCATTAACCTTGGTGGGAGTGGCCTTGGCGGCTTTGATATGCAGGTGATGGATCAGCAGGGCCTAGGTCTTGAAACCCTTGCAAGTTCGGTGAACGAGCTGATCCTAAAAGCAAATAACACTCCCGGTTTTGTTGCTGTTAATACCCCCTTTGCCATTAATGCCCCCCAGTTAAATGTGACGGTTGATCGCACCCGCGCCCTTGCCTTGGGGGTTTCCCTCAAGGACATTTTTAATGCTATGCAGATTTACTTGGGGTCGTTATACGTTAACCAATTCACAATCTTTGCCCGCAGCTACCAAGTAATTGTGCAGGCGGACAAGCAGTTTCGCTCGAATCCCGATGACATCAACCGCATCTATGTGCGTTCAGAGCAAAATGCCCTCATTCCCCTCAGTAATCTCGTAAAAATTGAAGAGGTCTCGGCACCGCCCATTATTTATCACCATAACCTGTTCCGTTCGGCAGAGGTGACCGGCCAAACTGTGCCGCCCCTTAGTGATCGTCAAGCGATAATGACCATGGCATCCTTGGCTGAGGAGGTTCTCCCCAATGGCATCGGCTATAGCTGGACAGGGTTATCCCTAGAGTCCGTCCGCTCCGCAGGCCAAGCACCGTTGATTTTTGGCCTTGGTTTGGTGTTTGTGTTCCTCGTGCTCTCAGCGCAGTACGAAAGCTATATTGACCCCTTGATCATCATCCTTTCGGTGCCTTTGGCGATCATGGGCGCGTTGCTGGCACAGTGGTTGCGGGGGCTGAATAATGATGTGTTTTGCCAAATTGGCTTGGTGATGCTGATTGGCCTCGCCAGTAAGAATGCGATCCTGATTGTGGAGTTTGCCAACCAAATTCGTGAAAGCAAGGGCACTACCATTGTCAAGTCGGTGATTCATGCTGCCGAAGAACGGCTGCGCCCTATTTTGATGACGGCAATCTCCTTCATTTTGGGCATCTTCCCACTGGTAATTGCCACGGGGTCTGGCGCAAAATCCCGTCACTCCTTGGGAACCAGTGTCACGGGTGGCATGATTGCGGCCACATTCCTCAGTTTCTTTGTGGTGCCGATCATTTACATCCTCATTAAGGAAGTGGTGGCACGGCTGACCAAGGAGAAGCCCGAGGAAGCAACGCCAAGGGGGTCTTAGCTTACTTTACTATTTGCAAAACTCTTGTATCGTGGGGAATGATCCTTTGGCTCGTTTGTGATCATGCCCAAGCAACTGGATTTGCTGACCTCTGGACAGGTGATTCCTACACCACTGCACAGTGAAATGCAGCGCTCCTATCTGGAGTACGCCATGAGTGTGATTGTGGGGCGGGCGCTACCAGATGTACGGGATGGGCTAAAACCAGTACATCGGCGGATTCTCTATGCGATGTACGAGTTGGGGCTGACGCCCGATCGCCCCTTTCGCAAGTGTGCACGGGTCGTGGGGGATGTGCTCGGGAAATATCACCCCCACGGGGATCAAGCGGTCTATGAGGCACTGGTGCGCTTGGTGCAGCCCTTTAGTAGTCGCTATCCGCTGTTGGCGGGGCATGGCAATTTTGGCTCCATTGATGATGATCCACCGGCGGCAATGCGCTATACGGAAACGCGCTTGGCAGCGATCGCCCACCGCACGCTACTGGAGAATATCAGCGATGCCATTGTGGATTTTGCTCCCAACTTTGACAGTTCCCAAGAAGAACCATTGGTGTTGCCGGCGCAACTGCCGATTTTGCTGCTGAATGGCTCAACGGGAATTGCGGTGGGCATGGCTACAAACATTCCACCCCACAATCTGGGGGAAGTGGTGGATGCACTAATTGCTCTCATTGACCGACCCCATCTCTCCCTAGAGGAGCTCCTCACCCATCTGCCGGGACCAGACTTTCCCACGGGGGGTGTGATTGTGGATGGGGCAGGATTGCTACACGCCTACAGGACGGGTCGAGGAACAATTACACTGCGGGGAGTAGCTACCCTTGAGGATATTGCGCCCGGACGCGGCCGCCACCGCCGCCAAGGGATTGTGGTGACGGAGTTGCCCTATCAGGTGAATAAGGCGGCATGGATTGAAAAGGTGGCCGATTTGGTGAATCAAGGTCGCCTTGAGGGCATTGCCGATCTGCGGGATGAGAGTGATCGCGAGGGGCTGCGGGTGGTGATTGAACTAAAGCGGGATGCCCCAGCGGCGCAACTCTTGGAGCAGCTCTATCACCTAACAGCGTTGCAAGTGACCTATGGCATCAACTTGATGGCACTGGTGGGCAATCAACCCCGCCAGCTCTCCCTCAAGGAGATCCTCAGGGAGTTTTTGCAGTTCCGCGAAAAGACGCTGCTGCGGCAATATCACCATGATCTGGAAACAGCTCAAGCCCGCCAACAGGTGGTGACGGGACTCTTAATCGGCCTCAATGCCGTGGAGCAGGTGATTGAGATTGTGCGATCGGCGGCGGATGGCAGTGCAGCCCAGCGGGAATTGATGACCCGCTTGGGTTTGAGCGATCGCCAAGCTAATGCCCTGATTGCCATGCCCCTCCGCCGCCTCACCCAACAGGAACGCCAAGAACTGGAACGGGAACAGGCGGAGCTGCAAGCGCGGATTGCCCAATTACAGACCCTGATTCACCAGCGGCCTGAGCGCCTCAAGGCACTGAAGAAAGAATTGCGGCAGTTGAAAAAAGAATTTGGCGACCCTCGCCGTACCCAAATTCTGAGGGAAACTCCTCCCCCTGAGGAAGTCGCTGATTGTGGGGGGGATTCCCTCTGGATAGAAATCAGCTGTCGCGGCTATGGTCGCTGTCTGCCCCAGCAGCGTCGTCGCAGTGGTCTGCCGTTGCAAACGTGGCTACCGTGGTCAGAGCCATTGCCCTTGGGCTTCTCGGTACAGGCCAGCGATCGCCTGTGGGTGTTTACGGAGAGTGGCAAGGTCTATCCGCTGCCTGTGGAGCGACTACCCGTCACCAGCCGTCGTGAGGGCGATCGCGGCCAACCCCTCCTTACCCTCCTAGCGGAGTCAGCTCAAGGGGAAAGCCTCCTTACCGTCATTCCCAGTCAAGCCACAGCGGAAAAGCTCATTCTGCTGACGCGCCAAGGTCGCATCAAGGTGATTCCCATCTCAGACCTGCAAGACCTGAGGGGGCGCGGTCTCCAACTCACCAAACTGAAGGCGGGGGATGCCCTTGGTTGGGTATTGCCTGCGGACAGGGATCATTTGGTGTTGGCCACCTCGCGGGGGCGGGTTTTTCACTTTTTCATCCCCGACATTCCAGCTTTGGGACGGCTCAATCAAGGTCAAGCGGCGGTGCGCCTTAGTGTGCAGGAGATCTTGGTGGGGGCGATCGCCCTTTCGGAACGAGAAAATGTTATCCTCGTTACCGCTTCCGGTCTTGGTAAACAAGTGCCCTTGCCCCTGATTGAAGTGGTGCCCCTCGGTCATTTAGGTCAATTGGCGATGCCCTTGCAGCAAAAATCGGATCGCTTGGCGGGCATTGGCCCTGGCCGTAGCTCCCTCGCACTGGTGACGACCCAAGAACGGGCCTGGATCACCAATGGGGAAGAGATCCCCCTCCTTAATAAAGAGGCGATGGGGGTGGCGATCGCCCCCCTTGACCCGGGGGAACAGGTGCAGGCGGTGGTGGCATTGGCCTAACTAATTCAATCCAGCGGCCACAGACTCGCAGGTGCTTGCCCCCTGGCAGGCTTGCGGTTTGGCTACCATTGCCGGCAGTGATCAGAGCTCGGACTGCTTCAATCACCCTGAAGTTGAGACCCCGTTTCAGGTGCTGCCGCAGAAAGCGCTGGATTAAGCGGCGTTGCAGGGCAAGGGGCAATTCCCGCAGGCGCAACCGATCTAAGGCCGGAGGATGCTCGCGGATCACTGTGGGGGCAAGACGCTCCACCTCAGCCTCGAAATAGGCGCGATCGCTAGCGAGCAGCTCAGCGGTTTGGCCAAGCACCTCTTCCAGATTCGGATTGAAGTGCTGTTGTAAATAGGGGATTAACTCCAAACGCAGCCGATTGCGGCGATACGCCACATTGTGGTTGGTTTCATCCTGCCAGATGGGCAATCCGTAGGCTTGGCAAAAAGCAGCGGTTTCAGCGCGGGTCATGCCCAGGAGCGGGCGCACCAACTGAATAGCGCCCAAGGAACGGCTGGGCAAGAGGGTGGCGAGGCCATCGGGGCTAGTGCCCCGCAACAGATGCAGCAATAGACTTTCAGCGCGATCGCTCTGGGTATGGGCTGTCACCACATGGGTGCAATCCAACGCCTTGGCCATGCTCTCAAAGACTTGGTAGCGCCATGAACGGGCTGCTGCCTCAGTTTTCGGCAAATCAGGGGCACTCACCACCTCACAGGGTAGATGCCATTTCTGCGCTAGCTGTCGGACAAAATTTGCATTGGCGGTGCTATCTGCACGCCAGCGGTGATCACAATGGACCGCCGCCAAAAACCACTGCCAGTGGGGTTGTAGATCCAGCAACAGGCGCGTTAAACAAACGGAGTCTTGCCCCCCCGATAGAGCAATGAGAATGCGTGACCCCAAAGGAAGCCATTGCTGGATTTTTAAGGTGGTGTGCAGGCGGGCGTGGTGAATGCCCCACACGGGCAACCCCCTAGAAGAACCAGCCGTAGGAGTGTAGGCCCTTCCCCAGCAGATTCACCCCTAGGTAGCAGACCCAGACCACTCCAAAGCCAACCGTGGCGAGAATCGCCGGTTTACGTCCTTGCCAATCGCGGGTAATGCGGGCATGGAGATAGGCAGCATACACCAACCAAACAATCAGTGCCCAAGTTTCTTTTGGATCCCAACTCCAAGGTGCGCCCCAAGCCTCGTTGGCCCATACGGCACCGGAGATAATGCCAATCGTCAACAGGGGAAACCCCAGACCAATCATGCGGTAGCTCAGGTTATCGAGGGTTTCGGCTAAAGTCAGGCGTTGTAAACTCAATTGCAGAGCTGGTGGGGTGAGTACCGTTGTGCCACCGCCCCCCGTCGAGGATTCTAGGGCAGGGTCTGGCGGGCGACTGCGGAAGCTGCCTGTTCCCACAGAACTCCCCCTGAGGTTGATGGGCTGGCCCCAGGTGACGATAAGAAAGGCGATCGCCAACAGGGAGCCCACCATCAAGGTGGCATAGCTGAGCATCATCACACTGACGTGCATCATTAACCAGTTGGACTTGAGAGCTGGCACCAAAGGGGCTGACTGTTGCATCTCAGGGGGCAGAGAGAGGGCAGCAAAGGCTGTAATTCCCATTGCAACGGGTGCAGTGACAACTCCCACAAGGGGCTGGCCACTGATGGACTCGGCGACAAAGTGCATGGCCGTCAGCCCCCAACACAGGAAAAAGAGGGATTCATAGAGATTACTGATGGGAAAGTAGCCCCCCTCAATCCAGCGCGCCGCCAGCAGGCCAGTAATACAGAGGTTAGCGATCGCTATCCCCGTGCGACCGGCAGCGGTCAGCAGTGGCCACTGGGGAAATGCTGCCCCGCACCAGTAGAGCAACATGGTGATAAAAAGTACCGCAAAGGCGGTATTATCGAGCCAACCTTCTAGGGTCAATAAATCCATAGGTTTTTGTATTGCCAGCCTGCTACTCTTTCTGTATTGTACTGTCCGAACCGCGCTTTTCTGGGATAGGGGAGTGGGTTCCATTCTTAGTAACAAGGGCTGTACCACAATTTAGCCTGAATCCCTATAATCAGGGGTGAAGAATCATCCTGTTCTATTGTGCTGCTGCTGGAGCAAGAACCCCATGAATGAGCTACGGGCTGCGCTGGAATTGGCGACAGAGGAGGAGTTGCAAGACCTAACAGAAATTCTGTTTCGTCGTCGGCTCAACCCCTTGGACTATCTAACCACGCCGGATCCCATTGCGGTACAAGCCCAAGATCGTCAAGCCTGGTTAGATGACATTGAAGAGCGGTTTCGCTTTTTGGCAGCCGATGGTTTGACGGTGCTCAAGGGCAAAGCCCAGCAAATCAGCTATCGGCAAACTTTGATGCGGGTCTGTCGCTACTTAAAAATTAAGTTTTCCCCCAGTTGGACGGTGCCTGAACTGGAAATGGAGATCTTCTTGAATGTGTTGCAGCGGATGTGGAAAAAGCTGGGGGATCAGGATCGGCGGGTTTTGGCCGCCCAAATTCAAGAGAGCTTGCCCGAATTGCGCCATGGCCACCCCATTTCCATGGAAATGGTGCGCTTAATCCTAGAGGGCAGTGCCGCGATCGCCATCAGTTCTGTTGTGCGCTCCATGGTGGTGCAGCAGGTGGCACGGCAGTTTGCAATTCATTTTGCTGGCTCCAAGCTCTCAATGATCCCCTTGGTGTCACGGGGGGCAGCCATGGGAGCCGCTCGATTGGCAGTGGGGCGCAGTCTCTTGGCCTTTGCCAGTACTGCCCTGTGGGTATGGTTTATTGCCGATTTGGGTTGGCAAGCCATTTCCACTAACTATGCCCGCATTATTCCCACCATTTTTGCGATCGCCCAAATTCGTCTTTTGCGGGGTGAACAGGCCGCCCAGTGGGCGATGGCCTAGAGGGTGATCAGCCGCTCTTTGTCCAAGGTGAGCAGTTGCCGCAGCTGGTCAAGGTTGAGTTCGGTCAGCCAGTGTTCGCCGCTACCCACAATCATTTCCGCAAGGGCTTTTTTCTGTTCGATTTGCTCGTGGATCTTTTCCTCAAGGGTACCCGTGCAGACAAATTTATGGATTTGGACATTGCGGGCTTGACCAATGCGGAAGACGCGATCGCTGGCCTGATTTTCTACCGCTGGGTTCCACCAGCGATCGTAGTGAAAGACATGGTTAGCGCGAGTCAGATTGAGACCCACGCCCCCTGCCTTGAGGGAAAGGATAAAGACCCTGGGGGCTTCGGGATCGTGCTGAAAGCGTTCCACCATGAGTTCCCGCTGGGCTTTGGGGGTGCGTCCTGAGAGGAAAAACACCTCCTGCTGGAGCACCTTTTCCAGGTAGGTTTTCAGGTGGGTGCCAAACTCCGCAAATTGGGTAAAGACAAGGGCGCGATCGCCCACTTCCTGAAGCTCTTGCAGCATTTCTATTAGGCGTTGCAATTTACCTGAGCGAGCGGGGGCATAGTCTTCTTGCTTGAGATACTGGGCAGGATGGTTGCAGATTTGCTTCAGCTTGGTCAGGGTGGCCAAGATATTGCCCCGCCGCTGGATGCCTTCACTATTTTCGATGGCAGCAAGGGAGTCTTCCACCACCGCAGTGTAAAGCTGCATCTGCTCTAGGGTGAGGCCGCAATAGACCAGCATCTCCTGTTTTTCGGGCAGGTCTTGAATAATGCTGTGGTCGGTTTTCAGGCGCCGCAGAATGAAGGGTTGGACATAGGTGCGCAGGGCGTTGAGGGAGCTGGTGTCGCCATAGCGTTCAATGGGACGGACATAGCGGTGTTGAAAGTAGGTGCGATTGCCCAAGTACCCCGGATGGAGGAAGTCCATAATTGACCAAAGTTCGAGCAGGCGGTTTTCTAGGGGGGTTCCCGTCAGGGCAATGCGAAACTGGGCGGACAGTTCCCGCGCCGCTTGGGACTGTTGGGTGTTGGCATTCTTGATGTTTTGGGCTTCATCCAGGACCAAGTGCTGCCACAGAACCGGTTGCAAGGTGGCGCGATCGCGCTGCAGGAGGGCATAGCTGGTCAGAATCAAGTCATGGGTTTCCACCCTTTTGAGGAAGGCCTTGCCCTTGGGGCGATCGCTCCCGTGGTGGACATAGGCCCGCAAGGTTGGGGCAAACTTTTGGCACTCCCGCAGCCAGTTCCCCAGCACCGACGTAGGACAGATCAACAGTGTCGGTCGGTAGGCACGTCCCTTTTCCTTGAGGTGGAGCAAAAAGGCCAACAGTTGAATCGTTTTCCCCAACCCCATATCGTCTGCCAAGCAAGCCCCCAGCCGCCAGCGTTCCAAGAAACTCAGCCACGCCACCCCCCGTGCCTGGTAGGGGCGCAGTTCACCACAAAACTCCTGCGGTGTTGGCACTGGATCCAAGCTTTGTTTGCCCGTGAGGCCATCCAAGAGTGTCTGCAGCGCATCATTGGTGTCTAAGCCAAGAATCGGCAACTTGGCCACCGTCACCGTATCCCCCGTAGCAATGCGCAGTGTCTCTGCAAGGGAGAGTTGGGTCTTTTGGGGAGACTGGAGAAACTCTTGAGCAGCCTTGACCTCTTGGGGGCGCAGCAGCACCCATTCACCATTGAGATAAACCAGGGGAGTCCCTTGGCGGCGCAGTTGATCAAAATCTGCTTCCGAGAGGGGATGCTGCCCCAACTGCAACTGCCACTGAAACTGCATCAAGCTGTCAATACTCAAGCCGCTAGTGGCCGGCGGCAATGTGGCAATTATTTTCAGACCCAAGCGATGTTGGGCGCTATTGCGGCGCAAACTCGGTGGCAAAATGATCGCAACCCCCTGCTGCTCAAGGGGCGCAATTGCACTTTGCAAGTAGGCATACACTTCGGTGGTGTGCAGCGTCAGACCCAGGGGGGAGCGTTCTTGAAGACTGCGATCGAGGGGACGATAAATGCGGGAGGCCAAGCCCAGTCCCCGCAGCAGGGTCTCTTGGGGCTGCCAGAGCACCTGCCCTTGATAGAGGAGGGCCTCTTGGGTGCATTGCCAAATCGCAGCTGCCGTTAGCATCGTGTCCGTTTCCCCTTCAGTTTGCAGCCCAAAGGCCAAGTGCCAGTCACCATCGGCGGTCTCTGGAGGTACCAGTTGCAGAGCCAGTCGCCATTGGGGACGCAGATCCAACTGCTCGCGGTAGGGTTCTTGCCAGCGGTGCAGGCGTTCAATGAGGGGAGGTGGCAGTTCCGTGGTTTGACCCGTTTTCAGGAAGGCTAGCCAGTGGCTATGCTCTTTGGCCAAGCCCACTTTGGGCAATTCGAGGTCAGCAAGGGCAGTGTGCAGATAACCCTGTAGGGTGTGCTGCAGAAAATCCGCCAGTAGGTCTGAAGCATGGGGGGGAAACTGCAGCGCCTCGCCATTGGCTTGATAACAGCGACACAAATCGG
>NZ_JACOMP010000158.1:0-10568 GCF_014466085.1 Thermosynechococcus sp. OHK43 | reverse complement strand
GAGATGGCCAGTGAAAAACTCGAGGAAGGGATTAAAGGCTTTACCAAGGCTCTGGAAACCCTTGAAGATCTCCTGAGCCGGCACCTGGCCCGTATCGAGGGGGAAGCAACCCTCACCCATGCTGCTGAAGAACTCTTCCATGTTTATGATCTTGACGGCGATGGCATTATTACCCGCGAAGAGTGGCTCGGCACCGATGCAGTCTTTGATGCCCTCGATGCCAACCACGATGGTAAGGTCACTCCAGAGGATATGGGGGCGGGTCTGGGAGTTGTGCTGCACTTGGCTCAGGCAAAATAGAGAGCTCACTCGGTAGGCTTGCATCGGCATCCCCTGTGCGTCACAGTGGAAGAAGCGTTCATAGCTGATGCACCAACAATGTCCAATTCTTCTCCCTCCTTCCAGCAATTCCTCAGGGATTGCGAGCAACTGGGGCTACTGCGCCTTGTCGTCACCAATGATGTTGCGGTTTTGGAGGTGCGATCGCCCCTCACCAAGATCTTCTATGCCGAACTGCCCAAGGGGCGCTATGCCAATATGCACACCGAGGACTTTGAGTTTCACCTGAATATGGATCAGGTGGCCAAAATCCGCTTTGAGGAGGGGCAAGCCAAACGGGGGAATTTTCCCACCTATGCCATTCGCTTTCTCGATAGCAATGAAAAATCTGTCCTCAGTGCCTTTTTGCAGTGGGGCAAACCCGGCGAGTATGCTGAAGGCCAAGTGGCCGCTTGGCAAGCCCTACGGCAGCGCTACGGCCCAGAGTGGCAACCGGTAGTGGCAGCCCTTGAGGCAAAAACCGCCAGCGCAACCCATGGATAGGCATTTATGAGAGTCGTTGTAACCGGCGCTACTGGATTTGTGGGGCAGCAGGTCATCAAAGCCCTCGGCGATCGCGGCGATCAAGTAGTTGCCCTAGTACGCTCCCCTGGGAAAGCCGCCAAGCAATTTGCTGGCATGCCCCGTGTGGAACTGGTGGGCTACACCCCCAAGGCCGCCGGGGATTGGTTCTCTGCCCTTGAGGGGGCGGATGCAGTCATTAACTTGGCAGGTGAACCCCTTGCCAATGGCCGCTGGACAGCTCAGCGCAAGCAGGAGATCTACGACAGTCGCGTGGTAGGGACGCAGCAGTTAGTACAGGCGATCGCCCAATGTCAACAGCGACCGCGGGTGTTGGTCTCCACCTCTGCCATTGGCTACTACGGCACCAGTGATACAGAAACCTTTGTTGAAACCCATGCTGCGGGAAATGATTTTCTAGCCAAGGTCTGTGTGGACTGGGAAGCCGCTGCCCAAGGGGTCACGGATTTAGGCGTGCGGTTAGTGATTCTCCGTTTTGGCATTGTCCTTGGGGAGCAGGGAGCACTGGCCAAGCTTCTATTGCCCTTTCAGTGGTATCTGGGAGGGCCTCTGGGGTCTGGTCAGCAGTGGTTTTCCTGGATTCATCAGCAGGACTTAGTGCGCCTTATTCTGACTGCTGTGGATCACGGGGGAATGCAGGGGGTTTACAATGCCACTGCCCCGGAGCCACTGAGAATGGTAGACTTTTGCCGTGTATTAGCAGAGGTGATGCAACGCCCCGCATGGTTGCCTGTGCCCCCCCCAGTGCTGCAACTGCTGCTTGGGGAAGGGGCTGATGTGGTGCTCAAGGGGCAGCGGGTCTTGCCGGAGCGGACGCTGGCTGTGGGCTTTCAATTTGACTACCCCAACGCCAAGACGGCTCTAACCAACCTCCTCAAACCACGGTATACTGAGGGTTCCCCCTAGTTTTGTGCAAGATGGTGGAATTGACCCCCGCAGCTATTCAAGAGTTGGAACGTCTCCAAGCCCACGGCGTTAGTCGAGGCCTGGCAGCCATTCTGCGGATTCAGGTACAACCCAGTGAGTGCGGTGACTGGCGCTATGATCTGGCTCTTGTGGCTGAACCTAAACCGACGGATTTGCTTACCCAGTCCCAGGGCTGGACGATCGCGATCGCGGCTGAAGCGGCGGAGGTATTGCGGGGTTTGCGGGTAGATTACATTGAAGACTTAATGGGGGGCGCCTTTCGCTTCCACAATCCCAATGCCAGTCAAACCTGTGGCTGTGGTATGGCCTTTCGGGTAAGCAGATCGTAGGGTTGAACAGCAGTATGGGCAATACCTTTGGGCATCTATTTCGCGTCACCACCTTTGGCGAATCCCACGGGGGTGGGGTGGGGGTTGTCGTGGATGGCTGCCCTCCCCGGCTAGAACTCTCGGAAGTCGATATTCAAAAGGAACTGGATCGCCGCCGCCCCGGTCAAAGTCGTCTCACGACCCCTCGCCAAGAGCGCGATCGCTGTGAAATTCTCTCCGGCGTCTTTGAGGGCAAAACCCTGGGCACCCCCATTGCCATTCTGGTGCGCAACAGGGATACTCGCCCTGAAGATTATGCGGAAATGGCGCAGGTCTATCGCCCCTCCCATGCGGATGCCACCTATGACGCCAAGTACGGTATTCGCAACTGGCAAGGGGGTGGGCGTTCCTCGGCCCGGGAAACCATTGGGCGGGTTGCAGGGGGGGCGATCGCCCGCAAAATTCTTACCCAGGTGGCGGGTACGGAAATTATTGCCTACGTCAAGCGGGTTAAGGATATTGAGGCGGTTGTGGATCCCGATACCGTTGCCGCCGCTGCCGTTGAGGCCAACATCATGCGCTGTCCCGATGCCGCCACCGCCGAAAAAATGATTGCCCTGGTGGACGAAGTACGGCGGCAGGCGAACTCCATTGGCGGTGTCATTGAGTGTGTGGTTCGCAATGTCCCTGTGGGCTTGGGCTCACCGGTTTTTGACAAACTGGAAGCGGATCTAGCCAAGGGGGTGATGTCCCTGCCTGCCAGTAAGGGCTTTGAGATTGGCTCTGGCTTTGCCGGTACCCTGCTCACGGGTCAAGAGCACAACGATGAGTTCTACACCGATGAACAGGGGCGAATTCGGACCCGTACCAATCGCTCCGGGGGGGTTCAGGGGGGCATCTCCAATGGTGAAAACATTATTTTACGGGTAGCCTTTAAGCCCACGGCAACCATTGGTCAAGCGCAGAAGACCGTGAATCAAGCGGGTGAAGAGACAATTTTAGCCGCAAAAGGGCGGCATGATCCCTGTGTGCTCCCGCGGGCGGTGCCGATGGTTGAAGCAATGGTGGCTCTGGTTCTCTGTGACCATCTGCTACGGGATCATGCCCAGTGTCACCTGCGCTTCTAGCGACTGCGATTGAGGGCAATCAGTAACCGCAGGATAAAGATAAACAGGTTGATGTAGGTCAAGTACATCGAAAGGGCAGCAGAGAGATACTGATCGTCGCGGTAGGTGCGGGGCAGCACAAAGAAGTCCACCACCGCAGCCCCCACAAAGAGCACCACGCCGATGCCGGAAATCGCAATTTCCAGAAACGTAGGCGTAAAGACACCAAAGAAGCTGAAGACGAACTGGAGAAGCAGCACCACCAGCAGGGCAATGAGCCCTAGTTGTACCGTTTTGGCAAGGGCAAAGCCATCGCGCTCCGACAGATTCGAGCCAATAGGGCTAGCGGCCATAAACGTGATGCCACAGCCCGCAGCGGCAATGATAATGCCCATAATGCCCACTGTACTGAGGGCAACCGCAATCAAACCAGAAAGGGTATAGCCCGACAGGAGGCTGTAGGTGGCCAACAGGGGCAGTGCCAGCCCATTATTCCCTTTGCGAGCCGCTCCCTGCGCCACAAAAAAGAGCACCAGCTCAGCAATAATTGCCCCAATGAATGTGGCCATGAACAGTTGGGGGGCGGCACTGAGAACCCCAAGACCGCCCCAGCTGCCGATGGCGGTGAGGATGAGACCCCCACCCAAAAAGGGTAGGGCATTGCGAATAACATTAGGACCGACAACCGTGCTACTGCGCGCTTCGCGAATCGCCTCTTGAAAATTACTAGTACTACTCACGGGAATCCTCCAAGGGGGGTGAATAGACAACACGGCCAGATGGCACAGTTCTATTCTGCCAAAATTCCCAAGGGCACCTAGCTGGCAACAACCGCGGAGGCCGCCGGTGGCGGTACGGTTATCTCTAAGGGCGGGTGGCATTGGCTTAAGACACTTAAGGGCAAATGTTCTACCCTTGGGTAGTATCCCAGCCACTGACTCGCTAACTGGGCAAATTGTTCGGGTATCCCACTGACATAAAATTGCACTTGGCCTTGGGGGCAGGGAGTCGCCAAATTCATGGCCTCTAGTTTGCCCACGGCGGCACGGGCAACTGCATGGGCAGGATCAAGGTGATGAACCGTTGTGGGCAAATACTGCTCAATCACATGACGTAGGTGGGGGTAATGGGTGCAACCATAAATGAGGGTATCGGGGTCAAATTCCAATAGAGGGCTTAGGGTTTGACGAACAATGCGATGGACGCGATCGCCCTCTAGGCAATTGCTTTCCACCAGGGGGACAAACTCAGGACAAGCCACTTGGGCGATCGCCACGGTGGGGGAGAGTTCCTGAAGTGCCCGTGCATAGGCACCACTTTTAACGGTTGCGGGAGTGGCAATAACACCAATACGCTTTCCCAGCGTGACCGCCATTTTGGCAGCGGGGACAATCAAACCCAGGATCGGAAAGGAAAACTCACTGCGCACTTGTGTCAAGGCAAGGGCTGAACTGGTATTGCAGGCCATCACTGCCATCTTGACCCCCTGGGAATGCATCCACGTTAGAATCTCCCGCACATATTGGAGGATTTCACTGCGGCGGCGAGTCCCATAGGGCAACCGTGCCGTATCCCCAAAGTAGAGAAAGGATTCTTGGGGTAAAAGGCTTTGGAGTGCCTGTAAAACCGTTAAGCCCCCCACCCCACTGTCAAACACACCAATTGCTCCCAGAGGATTGAGCCCTAGGGATATCTTGTGCCAGTTGTCCACTCGAACCTCGACCTCACACCAACAAAAATGGCGTTGCCCCGTGCAGAAAGAGGGCAACCACAGTCAATCTACCGCCCTTTTTACGGAAATGAAACCCGCTCAAAACCACCAGCCCCCTTCTGGGGAAGAAAGGCCTCCCCTAGATGGACTGTATATCTTGGCAAGGGCTGTAGTGCTACTCTAGCAGGTTTTGCCAAGAACCGAATGTTGACCCTAGGACTGAACATAGAGTGATATACATTGAATCACAGACTGTCAGTGGCTGTAGGGTTCGTCACCCCCTACTGGGGAATTATGGTGTGAGGATAGGAACAACAATGCTCAGTCAGGAACAGCTCACCAGTTCCCATGAGTGTGAGCGCGCATGGATTGAAATTGATTTGGCAGCCTTGGCGGCTAATACGCGCAGCTTGCGCCAGTGGCTAGCACCTACAACGGAACTTTTAGCCGTGGTGAAGGCAGATGCCTATGGTCATGGCGCACTCACTGTAGCACAGACGGTTTTAGCCCACGGTGCGACTTGGCTAGGGGTGGCAACGATTCCGGAAGGGATTGCTCTACGGCAGGCAGGGATTACAGCGCCTATTTTGGTCTTGGGATCCGTCAATTTGCCCGTCCAGGTGCAGATGATGGCCGAGTGGCAGCTGCAGCCTACCCTCTCTACACCTAAGCAAGCCCTGATTTTCTCCGACTACGCCGATCGCCTGCGCGAACCCCTTGATGTCCATTTGATGATTGATACGGGTATGTCTCGCTTGGGCTGTCCCTGGCAGGATGCGGTGGGTTTTGTGCAGTTTGTGCAGCGGCTACCTCACCTGCGCATTCAGGGGATTTACTCCCACTTTGCCAGTGCCGATGATCCAGATGCCAGTTTGATGCGGCAGCAGCAGGCCTACTTTGAACAGGTATGGGAACAAATTTCTGCCCTGGGTTTAGGTGCTGTGCGCCGTCACATGGCCAATTCGGCAGCAACATTGGCCAACCGCAGTAGCCACTACGACATGGTGCGCATTGGTTTGAGCCTTTACGGCGTGTATCCTGCGTCCCATTTACGGGATGTAGTGCCCCTGCGACCCGTCATGCAGGTGCGATCGCGCATTACCCTCTTGAAAGAGATTCCCGCTGGTACAGGCGTTAGCTACGGTCATCAATTCATTGCCCCTAAACCGATGAAAATTGCCGTTGTTGGCATTGGCTATGCCGATGGGGTGCCGCGTCTTCTTTCCAACAAGCTCGAAGTCCTCGTCCAGGGAAAACGGGTGCGCCAAGTGGGGGCAATTACGATGGATCAACTGATGATTGATGTGAGTGACATTGATGGGCTCCAGGAGGGGGATGTGGTAACCCTCCTTGGGGAAGATGGCGGCGACTGCCTGACGGTGGAAACTTGGGCGGAAGCCCTCGGCACAATTACTTGGGAAATTCTCTGTGGCTTCAAGAACCGCTTGCCGCGTATTCCTGTCTCCTAAATTTTGCTAGGCTTCTTTGGCAGTGAGTTTGCCAATGTCCTCAAACCAGAGCTGGGGATACTGGGCAATAAAGTCACGCATTAGCTGCTGGCATCGCTCCAAGTTCAGGTCAATCACCTCAACGCCGTGGGCTTCCATAAACTCCCGTGCTCCCGCAAAGGTCTGGGATTCACCAGCAATCACCTTTTTGATGCCAAACTGCACCACAGCACCAGCACAGAGATAGCAGGGCATCAGGGTTGAGTAGAGCACCGTATCGTCATAGCAACTGATGCGACCGGCATTGGCCAGACAATCAATCTCCGCATGTAGAATTGGGCTGCCCCGCTGTACCCGCTGGTTGTGACCACGACCAATGATTTGGCCATTGCGCACCAAGACGGAACCAATGGGAATGCCACCTTCTTTGAGTCCTTGCTCTGCCTCAGCGATCGCTGCCGCCATAAATTTGTCCATGGTTATCCGCCTAAGTAAATATGGAGCTTCATTTCTAGTAAACCTCTTTTTTTTGAACAGGTGTCTCGTCTTGGTATGATGCAAGCCAAAATCTGGTGGTGTTAGTGCCCATGATCAAGATTTTGGTAACAGGTGGCGGCGGGTTTATTGGCGCCAACTTTGTGCGGCTTGCCCTCACGGAGGGCTGGGGGGCGGTGCTCAACCTTGATAAAGTGACCTATGCCTGTCACCCCGGTACCCTAGCCATGCTGGAGCAACTGCCCAATTATCAATTTGTGAGGGGAGATGTGGGCGATCGCCCCCTTGTCCGGGACCTGTTGCAAACCTTCCAGCCCGCCGCTGTCATTCACTTTGCGGCTGAGAGCCATGTCGATCGCTCCATCAATAGTCCGCGCGACTTTATCCAAACCAATATTGTGGGCACAGCTAATCTCCTAGAAGAAGTTAAAACCTACTGGCAACAGCTCCCCTCCGGGGCCCAGGAGGCCTTTCGCTTCATTCACATTTCCACCGATGAAGTCTATGGCACTCTTGGCCCCGAAGATCCGCCTTTCCGAGAAGACACCCCCTATGCCCCCAACAGCCCCTATGCTGCTTCAAAGGCCGCCTCTGATCACCTGGTGCGTGCCTACCACCACACCTACGGGCTACCCACCCTCACCACTAACTGCTCCAACAACTACGGTCCCTACCAATTTCCAGAAAAACTAATCCCCCTAGTGATCTGCCAAGCCTTAGGGGGGCACCCCCTGCCCCTTTACGGCGACGGACAAAATGTGCGCGATTGGCTCTACGTTGAGGATCACTGCCGTGCGGTCTATACCGTTTGGCAAAAGGGACAGGTGGGCCAAACCTACAACATTGGCGGCAATTGTGAAAAGCCTAACCTTGAGGTTGTGCAAACCCTCTGTGATCTGCTGCAAACCCTGGTACCCCGGTCTGGCTTAAATTACCGCAGTTTGATTACCTTTGTGAGCGATCGCCCCGGTCACGATCGCCGCTACGCTATTGATGCCACTAAAATTCAGCGGGAACTGGGGTGGCAGCCCCAAGAAACCTTTAGGAGTGGCCTAGAAAAAACCGTACAGTGGTATCTTGCCCACCAAGATTGGGTGGAAGCCGCCCGCACTGCTGATTACCGGGCTTGGCTGGTCACTCACTACGGCAGCGTTCTCGCTCATTGCCCATGAAAGGAATTATTCTCGCTGGCGGCTCAGGTACGCGTCTGTATCCCCTAACCCGGGTGGTCAGTAAACAACTGATGCCCATCTACGATAAGCCGATGATTTATTATCCCCTCTCCATCTTGATGCTGGCGGGAATTCGGGAGATTCTCATTATTTCCACCCCAGAGCACCTCTCTCTTTTTGAGAAACTGCTTGGCAGCGGTCAGCAATGGGGGCTATCGTTCAGCTATTGTGTGCAGCCGCAGCCCAATGGCTTAGCGGAAGCGTTTATTTTGGGGCGCGAATTTTTGCAGGGGGAACCTGTGTGCCTGACCCTTGGGGATAATCTTCTCTACGGCCATGATCTTTCAGAGAAGTTGCGCCGAGCGGCTCAACTCACCAAAGGCGCCCTGATCTTTGGCTACCGGGTGGCCAACCCGCAACAGTACGGGGTGATTGAATTTGATGCCAGCGGTCGCGTTCTCGGTATCGAGGAAAAGCCAGCAGTGCCCAAGTCCAACTATGCCGTGCCGGGGATATATTTTTATGACCAGCAGGTGTGCGATTTGGCAGCTCAGCTGCAACCTTCAGCGCGGGGAGAACTGGAAATTACTGACCTCAACCGCCTTTACCTAGAAAAGGAACAACTGCAGGTGGAATTACTCGGACGCGGCTATGCGTGGCTCGATACCGGTACCTATGATCTGCTGCAACAGGCCAGTAGCTTTATTCGCACCCTAGAGGAACGACAGGGGGTGAAAGTTGCTTGCTTAGAAGAAATTGCCCTACATCAGGGCTACATTACACCGGCGCAACTTTATGAACTGGCACAATCCCTGCGCAAAAGTAGCTACGGCCAATATCTCTTGCAAGTTTGGGCAGAAGTGACAGGAGGAATCCATGGTCAAGGTACAACCGCTGGCGATCGCTGACGTTCTGCTTTTGGAACTCCCTGTCTTTCGGGATCAACGCGGCTTTTTCCTGGAAAGTTTTAATCAACGAGCCTTTATGGCGGCCACAGGCTTGGCGGTAAACTTTGTTCAAGACAATCATTCCGCCTCTCGGCAGGGCGTTTTGCGAGGACTCCACTACCAGCACCAACACCCCCAGGGCAAACTCGTTCGGGTCATCGAGGGGGAAATTTTTGACGTGGCCGTTGATTTGCGGCGCTCTTCACCCACCTGGGGGCAATGGGTGGGAACATGGCTGAGGGCCGAAAACTTCCAGCAATTGTGGATTCCCCCTGGCTTTGCCCATGGCTTCTGGGTAAAATCCCCAAAGGCACAAGTCCTCTACAAAACCACCGACTACTACAATGCCGGGGATGAATATACGCTGCTGTGGAATGACCCCACCATTGGCATTACCTGGCCAATTGACGGTGAACCCCTCCTTTCTGCCAAAGATCAACAGGGGAAGTCTATTAACGAACTTCCCCTATTCCCTTGACATAAAAAATCCCTCCCCAGTGGGGAGGGACACTCAAGGCTAGGATTGCTTACGCCCTACAAAGCGTTACCACGGGGGAGTACCTCTTCTGGGAAGACAAAGTTTTCATGGGGTTGGTCTTGGGGCGCCATCCAAGCACGGATGCCCTCGTTCAACAGCAGGTTCTTCGTGTAGAACGTCTCAAACTCAGGGTCTTCCGCGGCCCGAATCTCCTGCGAAATGAAGTCATAGGACCGCAGGTTCAACGCTAGACCCACCACGCCAATCGCACTCATCCACAGCCCCGTCACCGGCACAAACAACATGAAAAAGTGCAACCAGCGCTTGTTCGAGAAGGCAATGCCAAAAATTTGGCTCCAGAACCGGTTTGCCGTCACCATCGAGTAGGTCTCTTCCGCCTGTGTCGGGCTAAAGGCTCGGAAGGTGCTGGCACTCTCCCCATCTTGGAAGAGGGTATTTTCCACTGTGGCGCCGTGGATGGCACACAACAGGGCACCCCCCAGCACACCGGCTACCCCCATCATGTGGAAGGGGTTCAAGGTCCAGTTGTGGAATCCTTGGAAAAATAGCAGGAAACGGAAGATGGCGGCAACCCCAAAGCTGGGGGCGAAGAACCAGCTGGATTGCCCCAAAGGATAGATCAAGAAGACGCTGACAAAGACGGCAATGGGGGCACTGAAGGCAATGGCGTTGTAGGGACGGATGCCCACCAGGCGGGCAATTTCAAACTGCCGCAGCATGAACCCAATCAGACCAAAGGCGCCGTGCAGGGCAATAAAGGTCCACAGACCGCCCAGTTGGCACCAGCGGGTGAAGTCCCCTTGGGCTTCAGGGCCCCACAGCAGGAGCAGGGAGTGCCCCATGCTGTTGGCGGGGGTGGAAACGGCAACGGTCAGGAAGTTGCACCCTTCCAGGTAGCTGGAGGCCAGGCCATGGGTGTACCAGGAGGTAACAAAGGTGGTACCGGTCAGCCAGCCCCCCAACGCCAGGTAGGCGCAGGGGAAAAGCAGGATGCCTGACCAGCCGACAAAGACAAATCTGTCCCGTTTGAGCCAGTCGTCGAGGATGTCAAACCATCCCCGTTCTGCTGGCGCTCGTCCAATCGCGATCGTCAT
>NZ_JACOMP010000157.1:0-3054 GCF_014466085.1 Thermosynechococcus sp. OHK43 | reverse complement strand
GGGTTTATACCCTGCTCTGGCTGCCCCATCTCCAGTTTCATCCCCACCAGAGTCTCCTTGAGCTGCATCGCCAAATGTTTAACTTTCACCGCAGCGTTGCCAGTACCGCCCATCCCTACTGCTCGCCATGGTGGTCTTGGCCGCTGTTGCTGCGCCCCATGAGCTACTTTTTTCAGCGAGTACAAACCCTCAGCGAACCGGTGCCCGTCATTGGCCCGCCCCTACCCATGGCGGATACCCAGTGGGTTTATGCCGTCTATGCCCTCTTCAATCCGCCCCTCCTGTGGCTCGGCACCTTAGCCACCCTTGCACTTTTACCCCTTGGGCTGACCACAACGGCAGGCCATTTTGTGCTCTGGAACTATGCCGCCAATCTCCTGCCTTGGGCACTTGTAACCCGCTGTGTCTTTCTCTATCACTACCTCCCCGCTGCCCTCTACAGCTTTATGGCTGTGGCCTTGGTCTGGGAAGCCAGCCGCGATTGGGGAGACTGGGCACGCTGGGCACGTACTGCTGTCCTAGGAGGAGTTGTCGGGGGCTTCCTTTACTGGCTTCCCCTATATTTAGGACTGCCCTTGACGCCCCAAGACTTTCTGAGGCGGATGTGGTTACCGTCTTGGATTTAGGGCTATCCCAAGAGCTGTTTGACGCTGGCAACAAGTTCTGCAGGATCAAAGGGCTTAGTGATGTAGGCATCCACCCCCTGTTTTTTGCCCCAGTGAATATCAAATTCTTCACCTTTAGTTGTGCACATAATCACTGGCACCTTTTGGGAAGCCGCTTCTCCCTTAATCCAGCGGCAGAGTTCATAACCATTCATGCGCGGCATCACCACGTCTAGAATCACCAGGTCAGGGCATTGGGCTTTGATTTTTTCCTGAGCTTCGATGCCATCTTCGGCCTCAACAACGTCGTAGCCTTGTTCTTTCATGAGTTCAACAATCATTGCCCGCAGGGTGGGGCTGTCATCAACAACCATAATTGTGGCCATAGGGGTTTTGCCTGATGCCGCAAACAATACGCTGACTATTATGCACTAGAATATGCACTGGAACAGCCAATGATGCTGTCTATACTCCAGGGTACCACTTTGATTCCAAGGCTAAGGAGCGTCAGCAAAGTTCTTTAGTTCTGGTCGAGCAGATGCCGAAAGAGTGCCCCGAGTTCTCGGCTAAATTCTGGTACCGTACGGGGGAAGGGACGCTGTTGTCGCCACGCGGGGGGCAATTGTTGCCAGAGAGCAAGGAGGGTGGGGGTTCCCAGGTGGGGCGCAAGGTCAGGCCACTGTTGAAAGACCTGCTGGGCGCGATCGCTCACCGCCACCTGACCATTGACAAGAGTCATAATCCAGTCTGCCCAGCCATAGGCAAAATCCAGATCATGGGTAGCAATCATAATTGTTGTCCCCTGTTGGTGAATTTTCTCTAGCACTTCTCGCAATTGCTGCCGCTGCTGCTGATCCAGATAGGTGGTGGGTTCATCCAGGAGTAACAGCCTTGGTGCCAAGGCCATGACCCCAGCCAGTGCCACCCGTCGTTTTTGCCCCAAGCTCAAATGATGTAAGGGGCGGTCAGCGAGAGCCACTAAATCAAACTCCTGCAAGATTTGATAGAGGCGAGCTTCCACTTCTGGGGGACTGAGACCCAAATTGCACAGCCCATAGGAGATGTCCTCGGCTACGGTTGCTGCCACCAACTGTTGTTCCGGATCTTGAAAGGCTAAGCCAATCCGTTGCCGCCACTGCCGCAGTTTCTCCGGTTGGTGAACCAGGCGTTGCCCTTGCCAGTAAATTTCGCCGCGATCGCGCCGATAGAGGGCAGCAGCCAAATAAAAGAGGGTGGATTTCCCTGAGCCATTCAGGCCCAAAAGGGCAACTTTCCGTCCTGTCTCTAGGGTAAAGGAGCAGTCCCGCAGAACCGGTTCAGAGGTATTGGGATAGCGAAACTCAACCTGATGAAATTCCAATAGGGGGACAGACATCTTAGACCATCACGGTGTTTAGCAGGAGCAGGGCACTGCCACCAATGAGGACTTCGAGGCCATACCGCTGGGAATAGGTATAGGTGCAGGGGCGCAACACTCGAAACGGCCCCTGAAAGCCCCGACTGACCAAAGCAAGCTGAATGGCTTGATAGCGATGCAGCGATTGTTGCAGAAGCTGAGCTGCTAAGAGACTGACGCTGAATAGCCAGCGCGATCGCCGTTGATAGCCTCCCCGCGCCCGCTGCGCCAACTGAAGCGTGAAGGCAGTTTCGAGGAGGGTGAAGATATAGCGGTACATCAGCATCAAGACATCGAGGACGAAAGCGGGAACGCCCCAGCGCTCAGCCACTGCCAACAGTGCTGGGAAGGGAGTCGTCAATAAAATCAATAGTAAACAGGTGCTGGCAACAATTGTCCGCAGTCCTACCGTTAAGCCTTGGTGCAATTTCTCGGCACTGATAAAAAGCGACCAGCCCATTAGGGAGATGTCACTAAGAACCACTTGGCCCGAAGCCCTTAAAGTCTCCGTCGGGATGATTTGCACCACTAACCCTGGTAAACTCACTAGCCAAAACACGGCCACTGTAGCTAGGAGGGTGAAGTAAACCCGCCACGGAATGCGGGCATAGCCAAGAATCCAAAGGCTGAGCCATAGCCAAAGCAAGCTCTGGACAAGGGGGTGAGCAAAAAACGTAAATAACAGGCTGGCGATCGCAAAAATTAGCTTTTGTTTGGGGTGCAGATGCCGCAGACCATTGGTGTAGGCGTAGATATCGAGGTGATGGTGCATTCACGCCCTAGGATCCTTAGAATGTCGAGGGGTTGCTGAACGGGCGTGGTACTGACCGGCAATAAAGCCGATGGCCCCTGCCCCTAGGGCTGCTTGTACCGCAAATAGGAGCGATTCCACTTCACTACTGGGTGGCTCAAAAAGGGGTTTTGCCCACGGCTGAAAGTCTGGCGCCACCTCCTGAATCAAGTCCAGCGCTTGGGCATCGGCACCTTCAAAATTCCCCTTAACGAAAAGTAAAGGAAAGATGCCCAAGCCCAGGACTTGATTCAGGAGGTGGC
>NZ_JACOMP010000156.1:0-11641 GCF_014466085.1 Thermosynechococcus sp. OHK43 | reverse complement strand
TTTCTCAATTGTACTGAGGAGCAATTCGCGGTCTACAGGCTTCGTGAGATAGGCATTGGTACCAGCCATGTGCCCCCTGGCGCGGTCAATGAGGCCATCCTTAGCTGTCAGCATGATAACTGGAATGTGCTTAAACTTCTCAATTTTGCGAATTGTGCGGCAAAAATCAAAGCCATCCATTTCTGGCATGGTCACATCTAAGATAATCAGGGAAACATCGTGATCATCTAATAAAGAGAGGGCATCTAGCGCATTTGTAGCACTGATGACTTCATAGCGATCGCTAAGGGCACGGCGAATCATGGCCTGTACAATCGGACTGTCGTCCACCGTTAAAACAACAGGCGACTTGACACAAGTGGCCGCTGTGGTCACAAATCCTAGCAGACCATCCTTAACCCAGTGCATATAGAGGGATGCTAAAGCTAAAGAGTCTTTGTAAGTTCCCTCAGCAATGTCAGCAATAGTTCTGTCACCCGTGACCCAAGTCTTGAGATGATGCAGGGTAGCTTCGTGGTGGATTGCATCTAAGGCCCCTGCATGCACGCAAGGGATGGCTTCTAGGGAAGGAATGGTCGGATAAAACTGTTGCCAAAGATATTTGCGACTCTCAATCTGCTGTAAAATGACTTCTGGGTCAATTCCATGACCATCATCGCCGTAGCATAGATCACAACTGGCGTCCGTTTGCAACTGGACAGAGCAACTGTAGGGAGCCAAGCGTTCTAAAAGCACCGTTGAGCGTTGAATCATTTTTTTTTCAATACTCTCCCAACTCAGTGCTTGTATCCTGATGACTGCTTCTAAATGAGAGCGATGGGAGGCATTTTTTGTGCGACTACGGGCATACTCAATCAGGGTGTCCATAAAGGCCACCTTGAGCATTTTCCCTAACAGGTGTAGGAGGTCGGCAGGGCTAGGAAGATGAGCCTCTACAAAGGTCAATCCGCCCTGGTAGCAGCCAAGATAATACACTAATTGACGTTGTATTTCTGGGATCGTTGCTGCTACCTTCAAAATACCAGTAAATTCCTGGAATTTAATTGTTTCTAGCAGCTTTGGTAAGGGTAGGACAGCCTCTAAAGACTCACTAGGCCGGTAGACAGTCATATTTTCAAAAGCCTGCATGGCCCCTCCTTGTGAACACAATGGATACTTGTCAGAAGTAAAAATTTAGTCCCCCACCCTGCTGCTCAGAATAGCTAATTAGCAGATTGATTTGGCTAGGTCAATCTTAAGGCAAGTATTCATGAGGTGAGTGTATTGAAAGTTACATTCATCATTACTTTGTACTTCTTGTCTTTACTGAGTTTTTCTGACTTCCGCTCTTGAGATTAAAACTAGGTTAATGCGAGGAATTTCACCACACTCCTAGGCTCGTGGGATAGATATGGCGGTAATCTGTCTCAGGTAATGACGCAGCAGTGCTACCGTAACCCCTTGGCGAAAAGGAACGATCTGATCCTCTGGCTGCTTCTGAAGCAGCGTTTCCACTGTTGCTAGGAGAGGGGCAACAGGATCAAGCTCTTGCTCACTAAGGTGGAGTTCAATGAGTTCAACATAGGCCTCTACTGTATTTGGACTCAGGAAGAGAATCCGCCGTAGATACTCTTTGGCGGCTGTTTTATCCTGTTGCTCCTGGGCAATATGAGCAAGGAGAAAGAGCGCAGGAATGTTTTGGGGGTTGAGGGAGAGGAGTTGTTGCCCAAGGGCGATCGCCTTGGTGTAACGGCCTTGATCGGCGTGGATTTGCGCCATCAATAACAGACACTCTTCATTGTTGGGCTGAGACTGCTGCCACTGTTGTGCCAAAATCAGAGCATGGTTGTAGTTGCGTTCCCTGAGGGCAATCCTTGTTTGCTCCTCAAGGGATAGGACGGGAATAGGGGGTGGCATGGATGGAGTGTTAGGGTGACTCAGTGGATGGCGACTTAATTGATAAACGACTGACTCTGGAAAACTCAGGACTTGCAGCGGGCCGAGGTCCTGTCCTTGCAGTTCTGTGTGTCCGGTGAGCAAATAGCCATCAGCGCGCAATAGTGAGACAAAAGCCCCCAGGATCTGCTGAATAGCAGCACTGTCCAAGTAGATAAGGACATTACGGCAGACAATCAGATCCACGCTGCCAGGGGGTAGATCATACTCTGCAACATTCAGCAGGTTAAGGCAGCGGAAACGTACCCATTGACGTAGGGAAGGTATCACTTTCCACCCTCGACCAGTCTCCCGAAAGTACCGAGCTTGCAGGCTCGGATCTATTCCCCGAAAAGACCAATGACCATAGATGCCTGCCTGCGCTTTGGAGATTGCCGCTTGACTGAGGTCATATCCGACAATGCTTAATTGCCAGTCAGTGGGATTTGGCAGGAGTTCCTTAAGTAAAATAGCTAAGGAATAAACCTCCTCCCCTGTGGAACAGCCAGCACTGACAAGCCGCAATGTCCGATCCTGCTGATGACGGGCAATTAGATCGGGCAGTAAACGTTCCCGCAAGAGTTTGATCTGACCTTGATCTCGAAAAAAATAGCTCTCACCGGTGGTAATGAGATCTGCTAATTGTTTCCATTCCTGTTGACTATGGGTGAACTGGGGCTTGGCTAAGAGGGCGAGATACTCGCTGGGATGCTGATAATTGAGAGCACGACAGCGATTCAGGAGCTTACGGCTTAGGTAGGGTTTGTCTTGGGGGCGAATGCTGATGCCAGTTTGGCAACGAATCAGCTCTACAAACTGTTCAAGTAATTGATCGTTCATAGGATCAATTCAACAACAAGGAGGTAGCACTGGTGTGCGATCGCCCCCTAGGGTATGATTGTAAGGTTGAACTCTGACAATCGCCGGCAAGTCTTCATGGGCGTTGCTGAGCGATCCCGGCAGAGGGATTGAAAACCCTTGGATATTCTCAGTTTTAGGATGACCACCCCTTTACTTTTGCGTGCTGCCCGTGGTGAAAGCGTTGAGCGTCCTCCCATTTGGTTGATGCGGCAAGCTGGGCGCTACATGAAGGTCTATCGTGACCTGCGCGATCGCTATCCCTCGTTTCGCGAGCGATCGGAAATTCCGGAACTCGCCATTGAGATATCGCTCCAGCCTTTCCGCGCCTTTGCGCCTGATGGTGTGATTCTCTTTTCGGATATTCTCACGCCCTTACCCGGCATCGGCATTCCCTTTGACATTGTTGAAAGTAAAGGGCCAATGATTGACCCGCCCATCCGCACCCTAGAGCAGGTGCAACAACTCCATCCCTTGGAGCCGGAGGCGGCCTGTCCTTTTATTCGTCCAATTCTGGCCACACTGCGCCAAGAAGTTGGCGATCGCGCCGCAGTACTGGGGTTTGCCGGTGCCCCCTGGACCCTTGCGGCCTATGCCATTGAGGGCAAAAGCTCCAAGGACTACATCCAAATTAAAGCCATGGCCTACCACGAGCCAGACCTGCTCCACAAATTTCTGAACCATTTGGCCACGGCCATTGCTGACTACCTCTGCTATCAAATTGACTGCGGCGCCCAAGTGGTGCAACTTTTTGATTCCTGGGCAGGTCAACTCAGCCGTCAGGACTACAACACCTTTGCGTTTCCCTACCAAAAGCGGGTGATCCAGCAGGTCAAAGCGGTCTACCCCGATGTGCCCATCATCCTCTACATCAATGGCAGTGCCGCAATTGTGGATCGCATGGCAGCAACGGGAGTAGACATTGTCAGCCTCGACTGGACTGTTGATATTGGCACCATTCGTCAGCAGTTCCCCCCTAGTGTTGGTCTGCAGGGAAATTTAGACCCTGTGATCCTCTTTGCCCCGCAGCCAGTACTCAAAGAGCGGTCTTTGGCCATAATTGAGGCGGGTCGCAAGGGAAAATATATCTTTAACCTTGGCCACGGCGTTCTTCAAGGTACCCCTGAGGAAAATGTGGCCTTTCTCTTTGACTTGGTGAAGTCCCTCGCCTAATGCGAATTCTAATCACAGGTGCCACTGGCTGCATTGGTCAATACATTTCTGAGGCCCTGATCCAACAGACGGATCATGAATTGTTTTTGCTGGTGCGGGATTCTTCACGCCTACATATTGATCCTTGCCAGCGATCGGGGGTGAATCTGGTTCAGGCAGATCTGATGGATCTAACGCCATTGGAACCGCTGCTACCCACCTTTGATGTGGCCATCCTGACGGCAACCGCCTGGGGGGGGAGCAATGTCTTTGCCATTAACTACGAGCAAACCTGCCAGCTTCTCAGGCAACTGGATCCACAGCGCTGCCAGCGGGTATTTTATTTTTCAACAGCCAGTATTCTCAATCATCAGATGCAACCGCTGCCGGAGGCAGGTACCCTAGGCACTGACTATATTCGCTCAAAGTATGCCTGTCTTCATGCCATTGAGGAGTTGCCTGTGGCCGATCGCCTGATTGAACTTTTTCCAACGATGGTTTTTGGCGGTGGCCCCGATGGCAAGCGTCCTTCCTTTATCACCGCAGGCATGGGGGAAGTCCTCAAGTGGTTGTGGCTGGCTCGCTTTTTCCGCGCCGATGCCAGTTTTCACTTTATCCATGCCCGCGATATTGCCCAAGTGGTTCTTTACCTATTGCAGCATCCGGAGTATCCAGTACCCCGCCGCGTGGCTCTGGGTAACCCGCCAATGACCGTCAATGAGATGCTGGCGCAGTTGTGTGCCGCTGCCAAGCTCCGCATCTATGGCCAAATCCCCTTGACCTTGCCAGTGATCAACTTCCTTGTGCGGGTCTTTCGGGTGCAGATGTCCCCTTGGGATTATTTCTGCTTGAACTACCGCAACTTTACCTACGAAACGGTGCTCAATCCTCAAGCCTTGGGGCTAACTCCCTACTGTGGGACGGTAGCGGATTTGCTACGCTGTAGTTTGGGCACAACAGACCGCTAAACCTCCAGTTAGAGACTCTTTGATGGCAGGCATTTGGTTACTGAAGTCGGAACCAAGCGTTTTTTCCTGGGAGGATTTGAAGGCGGCTCCACAACAAACCACCTGTTGGGAAGGGGTACGCAACTACCAAGCTCGCAATTTGATGCGCGATTGTATGCAAGTGGGCGATCGCGTGCTTTTCTACCACAGTAATGCCAACCCACCGGCAATCATGGGCATTGCTGAAGTTGTCAGGCCCGCCTATCCCGATCACTTTGCTTGGAACCCTGACAGTCGCTACTTTGACCCCAAAAGCACCCCTGACAATCCCCGCTGGTTTATGGTGGATATCCAATATCGCCGTGACTTTTTGCCCCCAATTACGCTGCCGGAACTGCGGCAAACCCGTGGCCTTGAAGGGATGCTGCTGCTGCAAAAGGGCTGCCGTCTTTCGGTCCAACCGGTTACTGAATCGGAGTGGCAAATCATTCTCAGCTTGCGATCGCCCTAGGGTTGACGAGACAGAGGGCGTAGATAGGGTAAATTTTTGACGTGGCGATCGCTGGAATACTGGAAACCAAAATCCGCATACTCGGCAGTATTCACCAGTCGCCGAAAAGCAGATAAGCCAATCCGCCGTTTGCCATCGAGGCTGCTCACCTTGGAGTGGGGATTGTTTAGGTCTCCCCCTAGGAGTTGAAATGCCTCTTCGGGAGTCAGCCACTCTATGTTGGGATCACCGCTGGGAATTTTCTCTTCAAGGTGTTGCAGTTTTCTCACCAAGCTCTCCCATAGATTCCGGCGAGGTTGTTGCTGCTGAGAACGGCAGGTCAGCGATCGCCACCATAGCTGCAGTTGCACCCCCAAATACTGGAAAAAACGCTTGATCAACCGCCCCATCTGATTCAACAGCAGCGGTAATCCCGTTGGCGGTGCTGGAGACGATCGCTCAACCACAACCGTACTCCAGCCGCAGGCGCTACACACTTGGCGGCCAGAGGATAAGGGTTTCCCTAAACGGGCGCCACAGCGTGGGCAAGTTTCCAGCATGATTCCAGTATGAATGACGTTTCAGCATGGATAGATTAAATTTTAGCGGTTGACCGCGACCGGCGATAAAAGGGGCGAGGCACCACCACTGCTGGCACCCAGCGATCGCGCACCTGCACCGCCAGTTCACGACCTATGTGGGCAAACTCTGGAAAGACATAGCCAAGGGCGATCGCCTTCCCCAACGTGGGCGATAGGGTGCCACTGGTAACCTCCCCCACAGCCTGGGCTCCTGCATAGATTGGGTAGCCGTGGCGAGCAATGCCTTTGCCCAGTAGTTCTAACCCCACCAATTGCCGCTCAATGCCCCGCTGCTTTTGCGCTAAAAGGGCAGCACGACCCACAAAATCGGGCTTTTGCCAATCAATTAACCCATCGAGACCCGCCTCTAGGGGGGTGGTTTGCTCATCCATATCCTGGCCGTAGAGGAGCATGGCTGCCTCCAGCCGCAGCGTATCCCGCGCCCCCAACCCACAGGGAGTAACACCTGCCGCCAACAGGGTTTGCCACAACTGTTGTCCCACTTCGGCCGGGACAAGCATTTCCCAACCATCTTCGCCCGTGTAGCCGGTGCGTGCGATCCAAGCGGGCTGTCCCAGTAGGTTGACTTGAGTATGGCGATAGGCCTTGATTGCCCCTAGGGGGCGATCGCACAGGGGAGACAGCGTTGCCGTTGCCGCCGGCCCTTGAAGAGCAATCAGCACCTGGGTCGCCGACTCATCGATTAGCTCAATACCGGCCGGTAAATGCGTTTGAAACCAATCCCAATCCTTAGAGGTTGTGGCTGCATTGACAATACAGCGCACTTGACCCTCGTCAATGTAGAGAATGAGATCATCCACAATCCCCCCGGCGGCATTGAGAAGAACCGTATACTTGGCTTGACCGGGCTGGACCTGGCTCAGATTTGTGGGCACCAAGTTTTGCAGCGCGGCTACCACCCCATCGCCCCGCAACACAAACTTGCCCATATGGGAAATATCAAACATCCCTACCTGCTGCCGCACCGCTTGGTGTTCCTGCAAAATGCTACTGTAGTGCAGGGGCATTTCCCAGTTGCCAAAGGTGGTAAACCGTGCTTCCTGATGCAGGGGATAGAGAGGGGTGTGCCGTAAGGATTCACTCATCGGTGACTACCGGAAATAGACTATCTAGTTGTTGTTCGAGTTGAGCGGCGGTCAGCGCCGGTTCACGGCAGCGCCAGCCTTCACAGACCAAGGCCATAGGCTCTAGGTCATCGCGAACTTTGAGCACGGCGGTTGGTAAATAGCGATCCCAGAGGGAGGCTGCCTGATCAGAACGAAGTTGGACACAGACAGGGTGAAGATACCACTGTAATGCTGCCAATAAGCTGGGACAGCTTTGGGGGGCCTCCCGCATGAATTGGCTAAAAAAGCGCAGTCCCTTTTCTGCCTGTTCGAGGTAGGTAGGATTTTCTGTGAGCAAAAAGAGTTGAACCAAGTTGGCGATCGCCACCCCATTGGCAGAAGGTGTGGCATTATCTAGACCTTCCCGCTGGCGCACAATCAAATCAGCTCGCTCTGGTGCATTGTAGTAGCCCCCATCCTTTGCCCCCAATTCCTGATCAAACAGGGTTTGATACTGGGTGGCCAACGCCAACCACGGCTGCGCCGCCTCCCCCACGGCTAAACTGGCTTGATGCAGGGCAAGGAGAGCTTGGATCCAGTAGGCATAATCCTCGGCCTGAGCTACCTCCGCCACGGTGCCCCCATAATTGAGGCGATAGAGTTTGCTCTGTTGATACTGATGATCGTGGAGCCATTGAGCCGCTTTAGCTGCTCGCTGCCAGTAGGTGTGCTCTCTCCAGACTTGGGCTGCCGTCGCTAAGCCAGTAATCATCAGGCTATTCCAAGCCAAAATCATTTTTGTATCGGTGACAGGGGGAATTCGTCCTGGCCAAGCCCGCCCTTTGGCAGTTGCGTTATCAGTGGCCACAGGAAAGGGCTGATCCATGGGCGTATCGGCACCATAGCGGCGGGCAAAGAGTTTGCGCAGAATCGGCCCCAGCGCCTGAGGATCCTCTGGAGGGCGCACTTGCTTGAGCACAATCTTGCCCTCGAAGTTGCCACTGGCAGAGAGGTCAAAGTGGGCTTGCAGTTGTCTCAATTCCGTTGGGGTGAGGGTCTGCTCTAGCTCCGCGTACTGCCAGCAATAAAAGGCGCCCTCCTCGGGTTCGGGGTCATTGGCATTGACAAAGCTATCAGCATCCTGAGCTGCATAGAAGTACCCCTCAGGGGCGGTCATTTCGCGATCCAGCCATTGAATTGTTTGGGCAATTGCAGCGGGAATCTGGGGAAAGCGATCGCCCTGCTGCCACAGCCGCGCTAAGTAGGTCACAATCTGGCCATTGTCGTAGAGCATTTTTTCAAAGTGGGGCACTGTCCACTGGGGATCCACGGTGTAGCGATGCCAACCACCGCCAACGTGGTCATAGATGCCCCCCTGCAAGAGGTGGTGTCCCCGCCGCCGACACAGGTGCAACAGTTCTGGGGGATTCGGACTTAAAGCCAGCCCCTGTAGGAGCATTTGGGCATAGGGCATCATGGGGAAGCAGGTGCCTTGGGGGCGATCGCGCAAAATCGGCGTCACTTGATCAATCCCTGCCCTTAGCAGTTCTTCAGTCAGGGGGACGGCCTTTCCCGTCTCGGTGGGGGGTGCCAGATACTGCCACAGGGTGGCCTGGTGAGCAGTGAGCTTCTCTTTTTCTTGGTCATAGAAGCGACGCACCGCGTGCAACACCTGCAAAAACCCCGGGCGGCCATAGCGCGGCTGCACCGGAAAGTAGGTTCCCCCATAAAAGGGACGGCGATCCTGAGGGGTAAGAAAGATATTCAGCGGCCAGCCCCCTTGACCCGTCATCAGTTGCAACGCCTGCATATAGATGCTGTCAATATCGGGCCGCTCCTCGCGATCCACCTTAATCGGCAGGAAATAGGCATTGAGATAGGCGGCAATCTCCAGATCCGAGAAGGCTTCCCCCTCCATCACAGTGCACCAGTGGCAACTGGAATAGCCAATCGAGAGAAAAATCACCCGATCCTCCGCAGCGGCTTTGGCCAGGGCTTCATCACACCACGGCCACCAGTCAATGGGGTTTTCGGCGTGCTTGCGCAGATAGAGGCTTTGGCACTGGCTAAGGCGATTCGGCATGGGGGCGTACCATTTCGACGCTAATTTGACCCGTAAAGTTGGGCACGGGCGGGGCGAGCTTTGTCACACGCACAGCAGCCCGCTGCACTTGGGGCGGTGCAAGGCAAAGGCTGATAATGGCTGCCGCTAGGGTCTCGATTAACTGAAAGCGCTGCTGCTGCATTAACTGCTCAATGGCTTGCAAAAGAGGGCGATAGTCAAGGGTGTCCTCCAAGCGATCGCTGGCGGCGGCGGGTGCCATATCAAACCAAAGTCTAATATCAATCTCAAACCACTGGCCAAGAATTTGTTCCTCTGGGAGAGCGCCCGTATAGCCGTAGTAACGCATTCCCGAAAGGTGCAGACAGTCAGTGGTGGACTCGCTCAAGGACATGCATCCATAACCAGGCAGGAAAAAGTCTTCTGGGCGGATTGATTTTTTTGTCTCCTGCTCTTTGATCACTGTATCGCCAAAATGCTGCCGATGGCGAGCTTTCCCTTTAGAGACCTTGCCTTCACTGTGGCCTGGATTGGCAATGCCACGGGGGCGATCGCCCCCCTCCTAGATGCTCTTTTGGGGAAAACCCAATGCGGATGGCGAGACTCGAACTCGCAAGGCAAAGCCACACGCCCCTCAAACGTGCGCGTATACCAATTCCGCCACATCCGCGTAGCTTTGTCATTATAGCGCAGATTCCTAAATTTCTGAAAGTAGTCTCTGGCCTCTCGATAGCAGAAAATTCGGGAGAGAAGCTCCTCCTTTCTAAAATCTCTTACTCGCTGATCTTGGCAGAACTGCCATGAATACAGCAGCAGTGTCACCGTCAAGAGGATTCGCTACTATGAGGAGTTAGAGCTGTTGCCGTTGGCAGAACCCGTGGTGGCTATCGTTTCTTTGCTCGCCTGAGCTTTATTAAACTGTCCAGTCCCTTGGTTTTACTCTGAGGGAGATCAAGGCCTTTCTTGAGGTAGACGATCGCGGTGAGATTCCCTGTGACCCCATCAAGGAAAAGTTAGAGGAGAAATTGGCTACCAGTTACACATTCTTAAACAGGAATTACAAGGCCTCCTATCCGACTGGCGATCGCCCCCACAACCCCTAAAGGGCGCGATCTGTCCCATTCCCCCGCCAGTGATGCGCTCCTAACTACTCGTTCATATTCTTGTAGGTGGCCACTGCCGAAGGGGAAATCTGGTTGAGATAACGGAAAATCCAATACTTAAACACTGTATCCAGCATCACTGGAAAGGTGGCGATGAACATATTGATAAAGTCCTCATTGCGAGGAAAGCCAAAGTGCTCGAGGGTATTATTCACCAGCACCTCCCAGCCGTGGGGAGAGTGGAATCCGACAAAGACATCCGTAAATAGAATAATCACAAAGGCCTTGGCGCTGTCACTGAGGCCATAGACCACCTCATCCAAAAAGGCCTTGACAATGGCCAGTTGCCGTTGACCTGTAAACACCAGTCCCAAAAAGACCGCAAAACCCAAGGCGTCGGAGAGGATGTTTTTCAGGGGTTCAATCAGTTCCTTTTGATATTCTGTGGAGAGCTCGATCGCCTTTTCGCGGATGCGGTTTTGAATCTCCTCTGAGGAAATCGGCACATTACTCACAAGGCTTTCAAAGCGAATTTTGTTCTCAAAGCGGGCCAGTTCATCAAGGATGTTGTCCTCCAGTTGGGAGTTAATAATCCGTTCAATTTGCCCCACCGCCTTAAAGTGGTTAACAAGGGGGCTGACGATGAGCGCCTTGGAAATTTGCTGAGTCAACAGGGGCAAAATCACGAGCAACAGCATAAAACGAACCGCCAGGCGGGTACGCAACTTTGAGGTGCGAAAATCACGAACGACTTCAGCTTCAGTGGCTTCATCGGAATTGAGTTCGCGGCGAAAGCGATCGGCGGTGCGCAAAATCGAGCGGGGAATAAAGCTGCTGCTATCCAGCTTGGAATCACTGGTGAGATCATCACTAATATATTCCGAGAGATAAAGAGAATCCTCCTCAATTTTGTCGAGGGCGGCTGCCTGCTGGCGTTGTTGGGGGTCTTGGCGACTGAGGCTAGGACGGGCTAGGGCATTGAGTTCCTTTTCCCGCTGCCGTTTATAGCGATTGAGGGTGGCATCAATGACCCGCAGCTTTTCATAAACGCTGGGTTCCGCCGTCGTGTCACTGACGGTAGCCGTCACTGTATAGGTTTCCGTTGCACCATTGACCCTATCGTTGACAGGAGTGGGGGGGCTTTGGGGGGGAGCAAGGGGCAAAATTTGACGGCTTGCCCGAAACTCTGCCATCCGCATACGAATGGTTTTCAGCAGTTGTTTTAGCTCTGTCTCGAAATAGCTAGAGACTTCGCCCACGGGCAGATTGAGGGGACTAATGGGTTGACCGTCAAAGTGTTCCAGTTCAATGGCGCGAATTTTCAGAGCGGCTTCATAGGCTTCCTGTAGGGCCCGGTTAGGAGTTGTGAGATACCACTGTTGTGCATGCTTGATCCAGTTTCTAAGGCGAACAAAGGGATTGCTGGACATTCCTGTTCTTCTCAATGGCTGCCGCAAAAGCAGTAAA
>NZ_JACOMP010000155.1:0-7566 GCF_014466085.1 Thermosynechococcus sp. OHK43 | reverse complement strand
GTTTGCGCCGCAGCCGAACGATATGCGTATCGACGGTGCGGGGGTTATCAATGCCCTCTGGCCAAGCCCGCCGCAGCAACTCCTGACGACTCAAAGGCGTGCCCCCCATTTGGGTGAGGACATAGAGCAAGCTAAATTCCTGCGGTGTTAAGTCCACTGGGACATTGCGTACTACCACTCGCCGCTGCACTAAATCAATTTGTAGCTCACCTAGGTTCAAGATGCTGGGTAAACAGGGGCGTGCTCGCCGTGCCAAGGCCTCGATGCGGGCAAGAAACTCCTGCATCCCAAAGGGCTTGGCCAAATAATCATCGGCGCCTGCCCGCAGCGCCGTCACCACATCCGCTTCATCTTCACGGGCGGACAGGACTAAAATCAAAACGGCGCCTTGATGGTGCAGCCAGCGGCATAATGCCAAGCCATTCCCCTCATTTAAGTCTAGATCGAGGACGACCAAATCGGGATGCCGCAGTTGAAACACCTCCTGTCCCTGTTGACAGCCACTGGCAAGATGAACAATGTGCCCCCCTTGTTGTAGGTGCCAGCCAAGGAGGGAACGCAGGTGGGGGTTGCTTTCAATAATTTCAATGTGCATCAACATGAGTACATCCCCACAACAAGATGTCGTTCTACATTTCTGGGAGACTTTGCCAGAAGGTGCAACAGGATGGCAGTATTTGAATGAATTGGATGCTAATCTAGCAAATCTAATACCTATCATTTCGTAACGAATAATACTTTAGGGTTTTTTCTTGTTCCCGCAATAGAAAATTCTTACCCCTTCTCTAGTGACAAAATTCTAGTGACAAAATGAAGTGGGGTTTCTAAACGTTTCTAAACAAGGGATATGGCTGTGCCCATTCTCAACCTCTTAGGGGCTGATGGTTCACGACAGCAAATTCAACTGGGGCGCGATCGCCTGATCATTGGTACTGACCCCCAAAGCCAAGTGATTCTTGTCGGCGAGGGGATTTCCCGCCACCATGCCTTGATTCTTCCCACTGAAACGGGCTACCAAGTGGCGGATCTCGGGAGCGCCAGCGGCACTTTTTTGAATGGCACAAAGCTGCGGCCGCGCACCCCTGTGGTTCTCAAGGCGGGCGATCGCCTCCGCATTGGGGACTTTGAAGCCATTTTCGATCCAGATGGCAGGGCAACAACGGAACTGCCAGGCACGGTCGTGATGGGGGCTGCTAGTACGCCAATTTTGCAGGTGGCAACGCCTCACTGGTTGCAGGAGTTTCCGCTGCTCAAGGAGGAACTGATTCTCGGTCGGGACCCAAAGGCAGACATTACCATTGACCATCCCTTTGTGTCCTTTCACCATGCCAAGCTGGTGCGATCGGGGGATCACTACAAAATCATTGACTTGGGCAGCAAGAATGGCCTTCACTGGCGCGGCACAACGATGAGCGAACATACCTTGGCACCGGGAGATGTCATTCATGTGGGGGAATCGCTGCGCCTCACATATCTGTTGATGCCTGCCACGGAGGTTGTTGAGCAAACTCGACCCCTCCCACTGCGCGATCGCCAGCAGGTTCGCATTGGCCGCGATCCCAGCAATGATATGGTGCTGGATCATCCCGTCGTCTCACGGTTTCACGCTCGCCTTTATCTCCAAGAGGGACAGTGGTACATCGTCGATCTCAACTCCGCCAATGGCACCTTGGTCAACAACCGACGCCTTGAACCCCGCAAACCTGTAGTCTTGCCAACGGGTGCGCTGGTGCGCATTGGTCCCTATAGTTCTGTTTTTACCCCCGACGAAACCATTGTTCCCCACAATGACAGTGGTAACCTGCGTCTCGACGCCATCCACCTCAGTAAAACCACCCCTAAGGGGGCGAAGCTCCTTCAAGATATTTCTCTTTCAATTTTGCCCCGCGAGTTTGTGGCAATTGTTGGTGGCAGTGGTGCTGGTAAATCAACGCTGCTCGATGCCCTCAATGGTTTTCGTCCTGCCACGAAGGGCATGGTACTGGTCAACGGCCATGATCTGTACCGCTACTTTGGAACATACCGCACCCAGATTGGCTATGTGCCTCAGGATGACATTATCCACCGGGAGTTAACTGTGGCTCAAGCCCTAGATTATGCAGCACGACTGCGCCTACCCGCTGATTTTAGCGATCAAGAGCGACAGGAACAGGTGAACCGGGTTCTGGCGGAGTTGGAGTTGACAGCGCAGCGGCATGTCCTTGTTAAGCAACTGAGTGGTGGTCAGCGCAAGCGGGTGTCGATTGGTGTGGAATTGCTCACCCGCCCCAGTTTGTTTTTCTTGGATGAGGCAACTTCTGGCTTAGATCCGGGCACGGAAACCCAAATGATGCGGCTGTTGCGGCAGTTGGCGGATCAGGGGCGAACGATTTTACTCATTACCCATGCCACTAAGAATGTGATGCTCTGCGATTTGGTGGTGTTTTTGGCGCGGGGCGGCTACCTTGCCTATTTTGGTCCACCGGATCAAGCCCTCAGCTATTTTGATGTTCAAGATTTTGATGAAATTTACCTCAAGATTGAGAGCGAAGCTAATCCGGCCCTATGGCAGCAACGCTATCGCCAGTCTCATCTGTATCAAACCTATGTGGTGGAGCGACAGCGTCCCCTCAATGTGGATACAGGGGCAACGCGACAGGTCCAGCCCCAACATCAAAAAGCAACGATTCCCCGAGTGGCACCATGGCGGCAGTGGTGGATTCTCATCCGGCGAAACTTGGCCATTTTGCGACAGGATCGGGCGGCCCTCATTCTCATGCTCTCTTTGGCGCCGATTTTGGGAGCCTTGGATTTTGTCCTCTGGAAGCCAATGATTCTTGATCCAGATCAAGGGGATGCGGGGCAGGCATTTACGATGGCCTTTGTTACTGTGCTCATTGCCGTGATGGTGGGCAGCCTAGCCACGATGCGCGAAATTGTTAAGGAACTGGAGATCTATCGCCGTGAGCGGATGGTGGGGTTGGGGCTGTGGCCCTATATTTTTTCAAAGCTGGGCCCAGCAGTGGTCCTGGCACTATACCAAGCAGCCATTTTCTTGGGGATGAAGTTTTTGGCGATCAATCTTAGCCTCGGTATTGGGGCGATCGCTGGCCTTTACTTGACACTGTTTCTGGTGACCTTTGGTGGCATGGTAATGGGGTTACTGGTTTCTGCCCTCTCCCCCACTCAGACGGTTGCTCCTCTACTCACGATTCTCTTTTTGGTGCCGCAGATTACCTTTGCCGGTGCCATTATTCCCCTCAAGGATCTAGGGCCAGTGGGCAATTGGATCAGCGATGTCACCTTGACCCGCTGGGGCTATGCCAATGTGGTTTCCCTCTTGGGCTTTGGTCAGGATGTGGCTCAAGATCCCTGCTGGCAGCAACCGAAGTCGGTACGGGAGAAGCGAAGTCCTGAAGCTTTGGCTCAGTGTCCCTGCTTTGGCGAGAACCTCTTCCGGCGTTGCCACTTTCCAGGGGTGCGCAAGGAGTACCACCCCGCTGTGGATGAACCAGAACCCCCCCAACCTGCGGAACCAGGTGATCCACCGGCACTGCCCAAGTCCGTCTTAGAGTTGAATCAGGCCTATCGCGATCGCGTCGAGGAGTACAATCAGCGGGTCAAAGCCTATCAGAGGGCCATGGATCGCTGGCAAGAGCAATTTGCCCTCTGGAAAGAGCAGCGGGGGCGGGCGATCGCCAGCGGTGAAGCCCTCATTGATCGCTTTTGGAGTCTTCAGGGGCAGACCTTCAACGCCAATGTTACTGCCAATCACCTGCGCTTAGGGGGCATTATTGCCCTGATGCTGGGACTAGTGGGGGTCTTTCAAAAGCGTAAGGATGTGCTTTAGTCTCGAACAGTAGGGTTACCGTTTCAGCGGCGGATCAGTTCCGAAGCCAGCACCCATGGGCTAGCCACCAGCGCCCTTTGAGCCATTTCTCCAACACTGAGCATCCCTGCGGCAAGGCAAAGCTCATACCAAGGGCACAGCCAACCACAGATGCCCCAGCAGGGCACAAAAAAATAGCACTGACCAGACAACCCGCTGACTGTGCTAAACAGTTTGGCCACCTTCTGGTTCCTCATCTGCTGAGGTTCAAGTATTAGGCTGCTAGGTGGGCAAAGGCGCGGCTCATTGCCCCTAAGGCCATATCAATCTCGGCAGCACGGACAATGAGAGGAGGGACAAAGCGTACCACCTTCGGCCCCGCCGGCACCAGCAATAGCCCCTCAGCAAGGGCAGCTTTGACGACTTCAGCAGCGGTGAGAGGGGTGTCGGGTTGGAGTTCAAGACCGTTGATCAGCCCCCAGCCGCGCACCTCGGCAATGAGTTGGGGATAGGTGGCCGCCAGGTCCTGTAGTCCTGTCCGCAGTTGCTGCCCGCGATCGCGCACATTTTCGAGGAGATTCTCTTTTTCCAGAGTTTCACAAACGGTGAGGGCTGCTGCCGTGGCCAAGGGGTTACCGCCAAAGGTACTGGCGTGATCCCCCGGCTGAAAGACGGCACAAAACTCCTTGGCAATCATGGCACCAATGGGAACGCCCCCGGCAAGGCCTTTGGCAGCGGTGAAAACATCCGGTTCGACACCGAGGGTTTCATAGCCCCACAGGGACCCCGTGCGACCCATGCCCACTTGCACTTCATCAAAAATCAGGAGAATGCCTTTTGCTGTGCAGAGTTGGCGTACCTGCTCAAAGTAGGCGCGATCGCCGGGGCGGACTCCCCCTTCCCCCTGCAAGGGCTCCAAAAGAATGGCTGCCACCTGCGGTTCCGGTTGATCCAAGGAGGCCACGAGGGCTTCTAGAGCACCTAAGTCGTTGTAGGGCACATAGGCAAAGCCGGGCACCAAGGGGTCAAAGTGTTTTTGGTATTTTGGTTGTCCCGTAGCGGTTATCGTCGCCAGGGTACGTCCGTGGAAGCTGGCCTGTGCTGTAATGATGATTGGGTTGGCAATGTGGCGAACGGTATGGGCATATTTACGGGCCAGTTTAATGGCCGCTTCGTTGGCTTCAGCACCAGAATTGCAGAAAAAGACGCGATCGCCACAGGAGTGAGCCACCAACCACTGCGCCAATGCCCCCTGTTGGGGAATGTAATACAGATTCGAAACGTGGTGCAGCGTTTGCATTTGGCGGCTGACCGCCTCCACTAAGGCTGGATGGGCATGGCCGAGGGTACAGGTGGCAATGCCCGCCACAAAGTCTAGATAGCTGCGGCCTTGATCATCCCAAACCCGACAGCCTTCACCGCCCACGAGCGCAATCGGAAAGCGGCTATAGGTGGTCATCACCACTTGGTCAAAGGCATCAGTACTGAAGGAGGTCGAGGGAGCAGCAACCATTGACTCTGGACCCAAAGCAAAAACTTCCTGCTATCTTAGCATCTCCCTATCGGTGTGGCAGGGCAGTTGGGGATCACCCTATAATTAGTGCTTATTGACCGCCAAGGATGGCTTCGGTACACTACACCTAGTATTAGCCATTGAATCCTAACCCTATGGTGCAAAATCCTCCCCGTCCCCAAACCAGCTTCCCCACTACAGCCCCCACAGCCTATCCCGTGTTTTACCGTACCTACAGCCGCCAAAATGAAGCGGGCGAGCGGGAGAGTTGGCCACAGGTGTGCGATCGCACCCTCAAAGGCCTACAGGAAGTGGGGCACCTCACCGAAGCGGAAGTAGCACTGCTGAGGGAAATGCAGCAGGAGCTGAAGGCCCTGCCCTCTGGCCGTTGGCTGTGGGTCGGCGGCACCGATTGGGTACGCCAGCCCGAGAACTTTTCCGGTGCCTACAACTGCACCAGCACCAATGTTGTGGATTGGGATTCCTTTGGCCTCATGATGGACTTGGCCATGCAAGGCTGTGGCACAGGGGCAATTCTGGAACCAAAATACATCTCTCAGTTACCTCCCATTTGCAATCGCCTAGAGGTCACCGTTATCGGCGCAATTGGTCAAACCCCCAGGGAAGCGCGTCAAGAGCACACCACCGTCACACTCACGGGGCAGACCTGCCAGATCAAAGTGGGGGATAGCCGCCAAGGCTGGGTGAAGTCTTACCAAACGCTTCTTGAACTAGCCAGCAACCCGCACCTCGGTGGTTCAGTTCAGGTCACGATTGACATCAGTGATGTGCGTCCGACAGGTGAGCGGCTCAAGGGGTTTGGCGGAGTGGCCAATCCAGTAAAGCTGCCAGACCTCTACCATCGCTGTGCTGTCCTGTTAAATGCCGCAGTGGGTCGGCAGTTGACCTCTGTGGAGTGCTGTCTGCTGATTGACGAGGCAGCCGTTGTCGTCGTTGCGGGTAATGTGAGGCGATCGGCGGGCATGCGTCAGGGCGCTAGTGACGATGAGGCCTTTGCCCAGGCCAAGCAAAACCTCTGGCAGCAGGATGAGCAGGGCAATTGGCGCATCGATCCCAAGCGGGATGCTCTACGAATGGCCAACCATACCCGTGTCTTCCACAGGAAGCCGAGTCTTGAAGAATGTATCAATGCGGTGCGAAGTCAGTTCTATTCTGGGGAAGGCGCTATTCAATGGGCAGGGGAGGCGATCGCCCGCGCCAACGCCGATCTTCTAACCACACCCCATCTGAAGCAGGCTTTTCTCCGTGCCTATGAAAATCAACAGGGGGACGCCTTTTTGCAGAAGCTCTTGCCTGCCATGGATCAGCGGGAGCTTGCCCATCGCCTTGGTCGCTATGGCCTCAATCCCTGTGGGGAAATTATTGGTGCGGATTTTCACTGTAACCTTGCAGAAATTCACCTCAATCAGATTGATCCAGCGGATACAGCCACCCAAGAAAAAGCCTTCAAAGCGGGTGCCCTCTCCGTTGCTGCCCTGTTAAACCATCGGTTTGTTGTTGAGCGCTATCAATACTCCCGTGCCATTGATCCCATCGTTGGCGTCAGCTTTACGGGACTCTTCGATTTCTTTGTCCATGCCTTTGGTGTGCCTTGGCTGGAATGGTGGGCCGCCGGACGCCCCGATACACCCCAAGGGCGCCAATTCAAAGCCCAAGAAGCCGCTTTCCTCCAACGCTGGCGGTGGATTGTCCATGAGGCCGTTTGGGAGTATTGCGATCGACATGGCCTCAAGCGCCCCAATCGCTGTACCACTGTCCAACCCTCCGGTACTAAATCCCTGCTGACGGGTGCCTCTCCCGGTTGGCATCCCCCAAAGGCCCAACGCTTTATTCGGCGGATTACCTTCCGCAAGGGCGACGCAGTGGCGATGGCTTGCTATGACTATGGCTACAATGTCATCCCCTCCCAGTCCGATAAGGATGAGACGGGTAAGCTTCTGGATGATCCCTTTGATCCGCGGTGTACCGAGTGGCTAGTGGAAATTCCCGTTGCTGTCTCTTGGGCAGATCTAGCGGGGGCAGACACGATTGATGTTAGCCAGTTTTCCGCCTTAGCGCAGTTTGACTTCTATATGCAGGTGCAGCAACATTACACCACCCACAACACCAGTGCCACCATTGAGCTACGGGAAGCCGAAGTGGAACCCCTTGCCACAGCAATTTACACGGCGATTCAGCAGGATCAAGGGTATATTTCTGCGGCACTCTTGGCACGCTTTGATGC
>NZ_JACOMP010000154.1:0-11702 GCF_014466085.1 Thermosynechococcus sp. OHK43 | reverse complement strand
GCCCAATGTCGGTGCAGGAATTGGCCACTTTAGTGCGTCGCCCCGAGGCAGAAATCATTAAAATTCTCTTCTTTAAGGGAATTGCCGCCACCATCAACCAGACCCTTGAGATCGAAACGATCGAACTCGTGGCCAAGGAATTGGGGATCACGGTGGAAACAGCACAGCACAAAGTCGAGGCCACAAAAGTCACTGAAATGCTAGAGTCGAGTGACCTTGATCACCTGCAACGGCGTCCGCCTGTGGTCACGATTATGGGTCACGTCGATCATGGCAAAACCACCCTCCTCGATGCCATCCGCAATGCCAAGGTTGCCCAAGGGGAAGCAGGCGGCATCACCCAACACATTGGCGCCTACCACGTGGACGTCGAACACAACGGCGAGAAACATCAGGTGGTCTTTCTCGATACCCCCGGTCACGAAGCCTTTACCGCTATGCGAGCACGGGGGGCACGGGTCACTGACATTGCCGTTCTCGTCGTTGCCGCCGATGATGGCGTACAACCGCAAACTATTGAAGCCATTAGCCACGCCAGGGCAGCCAAGGTTCCGATCATCGTCGCCATTAATAAAATTGATAAAGAGTCTGCCCAACCAGAGCGAATCAAGCAGGAACTCACTGAATACGGTCTAGTGCCCGAAGAGTGGGGCGGCGACACGATTATGGTGCCCGTCAGTGCCCTGCAACAGCAAAATCTCGATACGCTCCTGGAAATGATCCTGCTGGTGGCAGAGGTGGAGGACCTCTACGCCAATCCCAACCGCCCCGCCAAGGGCACCGTCATTGAAGCCCACTTGGATCGGGCGCGGGGACCAGTGGCCACATTGCTGGTACAAAACGGTACACTGCGGGTCGGTGATATTTTAGTGGCGGGTGCCTGTTTTGGTCGGGTTCGCGCCATGATTGATGATCGCGGCCAGCGGGTCGAGGCAGCAACCCCCTCCTTTGCAGTCGAAGTCTTGGGTCTGGCAGATGTCCCTGCTGCGGGAGATGAATTTGAAGTCCTCAGCGATGAAAAAGCCGCCCGTGCCCTTGCAGAGGAGCGCGCCGCCGCCCAACGTCAATCCCGCCTTGCCCAAGCCGCCGCCGCCCGGCGGGTCTCCCTCACTTCCTTGTCTAGCCAAGCCCGCGAAGGGGAACTCAAGGAACTCAATCTCATTCTCAAAGCTGACGTTCAAGGTTCGGTTGAGGCGATTTTAACGGCCCTCAACCAACTGCCCCAAGATCAAGTGCAGTTGCGGATTTTGTTGGCGGCCCCCGGCGAAATTACCGAAACCGATGTTGACCTTGCCGCTGCCAGTAGTGCCGTCATCATTGGCTTTAATACTACCCTCGCTTCAGGAGCACGCCAAGCAGCGGAGCAGCACAACGTGGATATCCGCGAATACAACATCATCTATAAGCTCCTTGATGATATTCAAGGGGCAATGGAGGGGATGCTGGAACCCGAACTGGTGGAGGAAGAACTGGGTCAAGCAGAAGTGCGAGCTATCTTCCCCCTCAGCAAAGGCATGGTGGCCGGCTGTTATGTCCTCAATGGGAAGCTGGTGCGCAACTGCAAAGTACGGGTGCTGCGCCAGCAAAACACCATTCACACGGGGATCTTGAGTTCGCTCAAACGCATGAAGGACGATGTCCGCGAGGTTGCGGCTGGCTATGAATGTGGTGTACGCCTGGATGATTTCCAACAATGGCAGGAAGGAGATATTATTTACGCCTTTCAAACAGTAACAAAACGTCGTAGTCTTGGCAGTGGGGGTGATAGAAACTAAACCGGGGCTGGGTTGATCCGATACAATAACCCTCAACTCATGCTCAACCTCATACAAGGACAGCGCTATGGAGTTGCACCGCCGCACGTTTTTGCGTTGTGTAGCGCAGGGAATGGGGGCGATGGCGATCGCCACAGGCAGTAAAAGCCTCCTCACAGCCTGTGCTGGTAATGTAGATTCAACCTCCAGAACCTCAACCACGGGCACCATCTCCAGCAGGGGTCTCCTCAATCCGGGTACATTGGTTTGGGGGGCTGAGGCCATTGAGGGTGCTCCCTACGTTTTTTATGACCCTACTGATCCCAAAAACTTAGTTGGCTTTGAGGTGGAAATTGCCGCTGCGATCGCCCGCTTGATGGGAGTTAAGGCCCTATTCGTTGACACTGGGTACGAACAACTGCTGGTTGCCCTTGCTGCCAACCGCTTTGATATCATTCTCAACGGTTGGGAAATCACCCCCGATCGCCAGGGCCTTCAACTCTTTTCCCAGCCCTACTATCGCTATGGCCAACAGATCGTAGTCCGAGCCGATGATCCCCGCTTCGAACAATACACTTCTACTAGTGAAGTCACCCTTGCCAATCTGGCTGGCATGACCGTTGGCACTGGCATTGACTACAAAGCCCAAGAAATTCTTGAAGGGGATAAAAAAATTAAAACCCGTACCTACTCTAGTAACAACCTGATCTTTGATGAGTTGGCTCAGGGGCGCCTTGATGCCGTGATGCTAGACTTTCCAATTGTTGCCTACTACGTTCTTGGCACCGGTCCGGGGGGCAAAGTAAACAATCACCTACGGCTAATTGGTGTCCCAATCTTTTTGAATAACTATGTTATTGCCTTTAACAAAAACAACCCCAAAGCAGAAACCCTCAAGACAGAGATTGACCAAGCCCTTGATATCCTCAAGAAAGATGGCACACTGCGCCGCATCTACGAAAAGTGGAACATGTGGAATGATCAACAGGCGCAAATTGGTATTGTTTAAGCAGTAGCAACCGGTGAACCCAAAATCCTCGCTGGATGACCATCCCCCTTTCTGTTTCTGCACTGGCCAGGGCTTGGCAATACTCCCATGATTACCCATGCGGTGTTGGTGCAGTGTGAGTCCACATGAACCTTGCAACTGCAGTGAATACCTAGACAGCGGGAGTGGCAGCCTTGGCACTTCCCTATGGCGCCTTAGGAATTTTATGAATTTGCCGATCGCGGGGTGGGGGCGCCGTTTGGAGCAGCGGCTAAAAGCTAGAATATCCTAAGATTTGCCCATTCTGGAGCCGTTTTCCCTGTGAGCGATCGCCTACGCCTGACCCACTTACCCAGTCTCACCACAGAACAGGACGGCCAAGATGTCATCCGGGGTCTGACTCAGGAACCCAAGTCTCTTCCCTCCTACTATTTCTATGATGCTGCGGGATCGCGCCTCTTTGAACAAATTTGTGAGTTACCGGAATACTACCCCACTCGTACAGAATTGGGCATTTTAAAGACCGCCGCCGGGGCGATCGCCCAACTCACGGGCGCCTGTGAACTTGTGGAACTGGGAAGCGGTAGCGATCGCAAGATTCGCCTCCTCCTGTCCGCCTATACTCAAGTGCAATCCCATCTTTACTACTGTCCCATTGATGTCAGCAGCTCGATCCTCAAGACCAGTGCCATGGCTCTTCTTGCCGATTACCCCCAGCTGAGCATTCATGGCCTTGTTGGCACCTATCAAGTAGGCTTAGAGCACCTACCACCCCCCTTAGCCCCCCGCCGCTTGCTCTGCTTTCTCGGTAGTACAATCGGCAACCTTTCCCCCAGCGAATGCCAGACCCTGTTTCAACAGGTGCATCGGGTTCTTAAGAAAGGGGACTATTTCCTGCTGGGCGTGGATCTCATCAAAGACACGAGTATTTTGCTTTCTGCTTACAACGATGGCCAAGGGGTGACGGCTGCTTTTAACCGCAATATCCTCCATCACCTCAATTGGCGCTTTCAAGGAAATTTTCAGCCCGAAGCCTTTGCCCATCGCGCCATCTATAACCCAATTGCCCAGCAAATTGAAATGTATCTAGATTCGCAACAGAGACAAGCCGTTACCTTGGCTGCCCTTGATTTTCAGTGCACCTTTGCTGCTGGTGAACCAATTCTCACCGAAATTTCCCGCAAGTTTGACCTTACTGCCCTCAAGGAGGCATTCACCGCTGCCGGGTTCCAATGGATCAACACCTTTACTGATCCTCAGCAGTGGTTTGCCCTCTGCCTTTGCCAAGTGTAGAGCGAAGGCTCTAGGAATTAGGTTAGAATCAGGGAGAAAAGCGGCGTTGATAGCTCAGCCTGGAAGGATTCTATGCCCATCGGAGTACCCAAAGTCCCCTACCGGATGCCCGGTGAACCCTACACCCAGTGGATTGACATCTATAACCGTCTCTATCGCGAGCGGATTATTTTCCTGGGTAAAGAAGTGGATGATGAGATTGCCAACCAAATTGTGGCGGTGATGCTCTACCTTGACTCCGAAGATCCGGGCAAAGACATCATGCTCTACATCAACTCCCCGGGTGGCTCCGTCACCGCCGGTATGGCAATTTACGACACGATGCAACATATTAAATCGGATGTCGTCACTATCTGTGTCGGTCTGGCTGCCTCGATGGGGTCTTTCCTCCTTGCAGCTGGCACCAAAGGCAAGCGGTTGGCACTCCCCCACTCCCGCATCATGATTCACCAGCCCTCCGGTGGCACCCGTGGCCAAGCAACGGATATTGAAATCGAGGCTCGCGAAATTTTACGGGTACGGCGCCAACTCAATGAGCTCTATGCCTACCATACGGGCCAGCCCCTGGAAAAAATTGAGCGGGATATGGATCGCGACTTCTTCATGTCCGCTGAGGAGGCAAAAAACTACGGCCTGATTGATCGGGTGATTGAGGAGCGTGCTAACTAGTCTGCCCAAAGGGGTTATCTAAGATGTTATTGAGGTATTGAGACTTATGATGTGGCGATCGCTGAAGCGTGCCATTGACATGGGCTTATCGGTGAGCAGTCTGCCTCTTCTTTTGGGTACCCTGATTGCAATGGGAACAGTTCAGCCAGTGCGTGCCCAGGGCGCCAGTCCTCTGCCGCCAGAGATGATGAAAACCACAGTTGAGCAGATGAGTGATGCCCTTGCAAAATACGTATCAGGGGCTAGTTGCGCCGATATTGCCCAGTTGATCCAAATGCTTCCCACCAATAGCAGCAATTCAGCGCCTGATCCTAGCTCGATTATGGGTGCGGTCATGCTCTCGATTAAGAACAGCCCTGAGCTTCAACTCATTATTGCCTCGCGGGTAGGACCACCCTTGATTAGTAAAACCATAGAGTGCAACATGATTTCCCCCGAACTCCTACTGAAGGTGATGAGTCAATCCCCCTCTACACTCTAAGGAGCAATCTATGAGTTGGCGTGCCACCACCACTGTGCCGGATCGTATCTTCGCCAGTTTAGCCTATCTACTACCCCTGTTCTACGTCATGCCCTTTGGCGGCTTTTTATTTGAGCTATTTCCGCCGCTGCAAGCATTAGTCTTGGTGGTACTGCCCGTTGCCTTAATCTACTCAATTCCCTTTGCGGGGCTACTCGTTTTTATGCTTCTGTACCTGCTGGTGGTACGCAATAACCGTGTGAGTCTCTTTATTCGCTACAACACAATGCAAGCACTGTTGATGGGGATTGTGTTGTTTATTGCCCAACTGCTAATAGAACTCCTTGTCCGCATTGCTAGTTTTGACCTGTTGATTAAGGTGCTCTTCAACTTTATCTTTATTGCCACAGTGATTGGCGTTGTCTATGGGGTGGTGCAGTCTGTGCGCGGCATCTATGCCGAAATTCCCACACTCTCAGATGCGACAAAAAGCCAAGTGTTTTAGGGGATGCGAGGAAGTCCCTCATCCCGTATGATCAGAAGTTGACGCTACGAAAAACACAACATCATGGAAACACTCAAGATTACCGTTTATGTCGTTGTAACCTTCTTTGTACTGCTGTTTGTTTTCGGGTTCCTCTCGGGTGACCCAGCTCGTAATCCCAAGCGCAAGGATCTCGAGTAATCCTCGCCAAAGGGGGCAGGCATCGGGTAAGGTAACTAGGCAGTGGTCGTGAGGAAGTTTGACCGTTGTTGTTCTTACCCCTTTTTGCTAGTCTGCCCCCTCCTACCCAACCCGCAGAATTGACGGCGGTTATCGGCACCTCACAAGCAGACTTACTTGGAACAACGGTAGCCCCTGATCTAAGCAATACAACGCCGATCAGCCCTGAGCCAAGACCTGATTTTACAGCCCCCTTTCCCCTGGGGCAGGCAAATTCTGAAACCTCTGTTGTCCGTGATCAACCCTTAGAGGTGACCGCGGATCGCCAAGAATTTGACCTGCTGCGGCGGTTATTCAATGCCATTGGCAATGTTTTCCTGCGATTCAAGGAAGCCGAACTTAGCGCCGATCGCATTCAAACGGATATTGACGCCCAAATTCTGGTGGCGGAAGGGAATGTAACAATTACCCGCGGTGATCAAGTCCTACAGGGCGATCGCTTGGAGTATAACCTGAGACTGGATCAAGGCTCCCTCACGAATGCCCGCGGCGTTGTCAGTGCTGCCAGGGTGAATCGGGACTTGAACCTGACCCTTTCTCCTGACTCTCTACCCCCTAGGACTCTCCCCGGCTTTGGCCAACAGCAGGTGGAGCCCCAAGCCGCCGCCACGGAAAGCTTGGATCGCCTGCGCTTTGAGGCCGATCGCTTGGAGTTTGATGGCCGCCGTTGGTTTGCAACTAATCTTCGGATCACCAATGACCCCTTTAATCCTCCGGAACTTGAAGCACGGGCACAGGAAGCAATAGCAGAACCCCTTGTCCGTGCCGATGATGAAACCCTGCTAAAAGTTCGACGAGGCAGGATTGTTTTTGATCAGCGCGTGGCTTTACCCATTGTCCTGCGGCAATTTGTTGTGGGTCGTCCCTATGAGATTCTGCCCTTTGAGTTTGGCTATGATGAGCGCGATCGCGGTGGGCTATTTCTTCTCTATCGCTACAGAGCAATCAATACCCCCAATACCCAAGTCACTTTTCTACCATCCATTTATCTAGAACGGATCGTTAGCAATGACTTTAATTTCTTTGACGCCAATAGTTATGGCGGGGCGATCGAAGTGGGGCATCGCTTCACCTCCCAAACCCGCCTGCGGGGTTACGGTTTCTTAAACACCCTAGACCCCAGTGATTGGCCACGTACCTCACGGGCAGGAATAGACCTGTTCCACAATCTTGGTGCACGCCATCTCCTGACCGTGTCTGCCATTTATCGCCAGCGCGTCTTTAATTCCCTTGGGGAGCAGGAAATTAGCAGTAGCCTTGGGGGCACGCTCAGTGGTACAGACATTCCCTTAACTCAAGGCCTAGCCCTCAATTATCTGGTGGGAGGACAATACGTCACGGCGGCCAGCGATGATCCATCCCTACCCCCTAAGCCCAGCCTAGGCCGTCTTCAAGCTGCCGCAAGTCTTAACTGGGCCCTGCCCCTTTGGCGGGGTACCCCCCTACCGCCGACACAAACCCAAGGGCTGCGCTATAGCCCACGTCCTGTACAACCCTTCCTGGAGTTTTATAGTCAGTTGGGCGGTGCAGCTAACTACTACACCAATGGCAGTACTCAACCCGCCTTAGTTGCAGGGGCAGGTTTTCGCGGTCAAGTGGGTCATTTTTCCCGCAACTGGTTGGATTACACAAGTTTTAATCTGGGATTTACACAGACGCTGGGGGAGCCATCCTCACCATTTATTTTTGATCGTATTACTGATTTTAGTGTCTTGAATGTGGGATTGTTGCAGCAGGTTTACGGTCCTCTGCGAGTAGGGACACAGATGAAAATTAATGTGGACACGGGCCGGATCTTTGATACAGACATCATTGTGGAATATAGTCGGCGCACCTATGGGGTGATTTTTCGCTATAACTTGGATAATCGGCTGGGTGCGATTCTATTTCGTATCAATGGATTTAACTGGCGCGGCAATGCGGATCCCTTTTCCAGTCCTGGACTGGGCACAGTAACTGATGGTGTGATTCGCTCTAATTAGGATCTAATTAGGAGGATGCCCCTATGCCAACACCCAATGGACGTGTTTTTCCAGATTTGGCTGCCCTGACGACGGCGGCAAGGCAGTTTGTTCTTGAGCAGGCGAGGGGGGCGATCGCCCAACGAGGACGATTCACAGTTGCTTTAGCCGGTGGTAAGACACCCAAACCCCTCTACGAAAGCCTGGTTGGTGCGGATACTCCTTGGTTACAGTGGTATGTTTTCTGGAGCGATGAACGCTATGTGCCCCTCGATCATCCCGATAGCAATGCGGGGATGGCCCTTCAGGCGTGGCTCAATCATGTACCGATTCCTAGAGACCAGATTCACCCAATGCCCACGGAGGATGCGGATCCGCAGACCGCTGCCGATCGCTATGAGCAACTCCTGCGCCAAACCTTTGGCACCCCTGAAGGAGAATTTCCCAGCTTTGATCTGATTTTGTTGGGGATGGGGCCCGATGGCCATACGGCTTCCCTTTTTCCCCACACAACAGCCCTGACGGTGAGCGATCGCCTGATGACCGTGGGCAACAAGGATGGTCAGTCTCGCCTGACGTTTACCGTTCCCCTGATTAACCATGCCCGCCAAATTCTTTTTCTTGTGAGCGGCGCTAATAAACAAACTGCCCTGCGCCATATTTTTGCCGATACCGGTGATCCCCATCTCTATCCGGCGCGGCTGATTACTGGCAATGCCCTTTGGTTTTTGGATGAGGCGGCCGCTGAGGGTGTCCTTGAAAATGCCTAGGCTGTGGGCCTGCCCCGTTCGTGAATGGCCTGAATAATAGCGGTATTGGCTTTGGGGAAGGGAAACTGCTGCAATTCCTCAGGGGTCACCCAACGGATGGCATCGCATCCCAGAGGCTGAGGAGTTCCTGAAAGATGCTGACAGTAGTAAACATAGAGCGTTACCCGGAAATGGGTATAGGCATGATCAATGTCAATTAGGTGCTCGCCAACACGAATCTCAATCCCCAATTCCTCACGAATTTCCCGCTGAATACATTCCTGAACCGTCTCGTTGGGTTCAATTTTGCCCCCCGGAAATTCCCATAGTCCTCCCAATAGACCCGTCGGTGGCCGGCGATCAATGAGAATCTGACCTGTCTCATTCCAAATCACCGCGACGCCAATCTTTTTGTGGGGTAAGGGGGAACGGCTCATTTTGCGAGGAATCTCATGGGTTAACTGGTGGCGATGGGCCAAGCAATGGCGCTGCCAAGGACAAGCATGACACAGGGGTTGGCGGGGTGTACAGATCGTTGCCCCCAGATCCATGAGGGCTTGATTAAAATCGCGGGGAGACTGGGGACACAGCAGTTGTGCTGACCACTGCCACAGTTGGGCTTCCGCTTGCTTTGGGGGAACCGTGAGTCCGTAAAGACGGGCAAGAACCCGTTTGACATTGCCATCGAGGATAGGCTGGGGTTGGTTGAAGGCGGCACTCAGGATCGCACCTGCAGTACTGCGGCCAATTCCCGGTAATGCCACCACAGCTTCGTAGGTGCGGGGAAACTTGCCGGCGTGATGGGTCATGATCTGTTGGGCAGCGCGATGTAAGTGCCGTGCCCGTGCATAGTAACCGAGTCCCTGCCACAGTTTCAGAACCGTTTCTAGCTCCGCGGCGGCCAAATCGGGAAGGGTGGGAAAGATGGCCAGCCAACGCTGGTAGTAGGGAATCACCGTGGCCACTTGGGTTTGCTGGAGCATGATTTCTGAGACCCAGATGGCGTAGGGATCGCGCGTGTGCCGCCAAGGTAAGTCCCGCCCCTGCTGCTGATACCAATTTAAGAGGGCAAAACGAAGGGCAGGTAATGCGTACCCGCCCCCCCTGTCCTGTACCGTTGGCATGGATTATTTGCTGTCTTCCGCTTGAGCCGCTGCTTGGAGCGATCGCTCGAACTCAAGGCGTTGTTCGGCACCTCGCAGGAAGTAACCACTCATCATTGCCGAAGCCAAGAGACGCCCAAGGTGCTCCCGATTGGTTGTAATGGAAACCTCAAACCCCTCCGGTGGCAAGTAGCCCAGCAGGTTACCAATGTGGCGTTCCATCACAATAGCCATTTCTGGCGACGCGGGACGGGACAGGCGAGCCACCACTTCTGCATCCAAACTTTGCAGATAGTTCCAGAGGGAATCGGCACTTTCCTGAAGGTTGCGAGGGTTCATGGTTGGCTCCATAAAGTGTCCTCCCAAAGAGATAGTGTGGTCCACAGGTGTTGTTGCCTGCGATAACCTAGATTTAATCTAGCAGCGGTGAATTTTAAGTAGGGGGTGGGAGAACCGATCTCCGCAGGTCTCATTTTCCGCCCTGTTTTTATTATTATTCAAGTACTGAAAATAGGGTTGTACTTGGAAAGTCTCTATGACGGAGCATGATTTGTTTGACCTTGCGCCCTACATTGATCATACCCAGCTGGACCCCTTGGCAACCAGAGCGGATATTGAACGTTGCTGTGGGGAGGCCGAGCAATGGAAGTTTGCTGCTGTCTGTGTGATGCCCGTATGGGTCAAGACTGCAGCCCAATTACTCCATCGTACACCTGTGAAAGTCTGTACTGTCATTGGCTTTCCCAGTGGTGCCCACACCAGTCCGACCAAACTCTATGAGGCGCAAGAGGCGGTTGACAGTGGCGCAACGGAATTGGATGTGGCCATTAACTGGGGTTGGCTGAAGGAGGGAAACACAGAGGCTGTCTATCGCGATATTGCCCAAATCTGTGCTGAAACGGGGGTGACGGTCAAGGCAATTTTGGAAACCACAGTGCTCACGGAGGCAGAAAAGCAACTGGCGGTGGATATTTGCTTGGATGCTGGGGTGGCCTTCCTGAAAACCAGTACTGGCTGGCGCGGTGGGGCAACGGTTGCCGATGTGCGTCTTCTTAAGCGCCTGAGTCGCGATCGCGTGGGCATCAAGGCCTCTGGCGGCATTCGTACCCGTGAGCAAGCCCTTGAACTCATCAATGCGGGTGCCACGCGCTTGGGCACCTCCCGCAGTCTCGACTTGATGCAAGTCTAGCTATTCACCGGTGATGGCAAGGGGACTCACCCACACGGGCGGACAACAGCCGTAGGGGGTGATTTCCACCTCAGTGCCCAGATGGCAGATATTTTTCAGCAGGCTGCGAATGTCTCCAGCTACAGTGGCTGCTTCAATACTAATGGCTTCGCCGTTGCGCAAGAGCCAACCGTCAAAGGGCAAGGAAAATGAGCCTTGGAGCGCTTTAACACCGGCGTGCAGGGCATGAAGTTCATCAATCCAGACAAGGCCATCGGCGCGATCGCCCCCTGCGCCCGCGGCAACATCGTAGAAGTGACCACTCACCGTCACCTTTGCTCCCAGGTTGGCATGCCCCGTGGGTTGGGTTTGAAAACGGCGGGCAGTACCGGCACTGTGGTAGAGACCTGTGAGAACCCCCTGCTCAATCAAAGGGATGCGGCGGGTGGGTGTGCCTTCGCCATCAAACAGGGGTTGACCGACATTTTCAGGGTGGCGAGCGTCATCATAGATGCTCAGAAGGGGGCTAGCGATCGCCTGATGCAGAGACTCCGGTGTGGAGAGGCTCTGGCGATCCAAAATGCTTTGGGCATTAAAGAGATTGCTAAAGGCGTTGAGCAAGCTGAGGAAGGCGGCGGCCGAAAACAGTACCGGGTATTGACCCGAAGCAATGGGTTCATAGGCCAGATGGCGAAGGGTTTTGTCGGCCACCTCATCAATGCAGCCGGCAATATCTAAATGTTCAAGGTCGGGACTCAGGCGAATGGCACCCGCACTGCGGGGTTTGCGACCCGCCTCATCGGTTTTGCTGTAGAGGTAGAGGGTGGTGGTGG
>NZ_JACOMP010000153.1:0-10477 GCF_014466085.1 Thermosynechococcus sp. OHK43 | reverse complement strand
GGGTTTCAGGGGTGGGTGTGGGAGATACCCCAGGGGTAGGTGCAGGGGTGGTGGCCTCTGGCGTGGGTGTTGCTGGGGAAGCTGATTGTGGCTCGGCGACTGGTTCAGAAGTCCCTTCAGGGGTACTGGGGGGGCTTTCCCACCAAGCGGGCGTCGTGGGTGCCGCCTGTTGACGTTGACGCAGGCTGAGTTCATAGTCCCATTGCCAAATGCGATTGAGGGCTTCACGGTAGAGGGCGCGATCTCGACCAATTTGCTCAGCGGTTTGAATGGCTTCCGCCAGTTTGCCTTCCCGCGCCAAGCGAATCGCTCGATCCAGAATGGGACGATCCTGAATTTCTTCGAGTTTTGCTTGCCACTGGTCGCGATAGTTAGCTATCACGGCAGCGAGCACTGCATCGCGGGGGAAAGATCGTAAAACCCCCAGGGCAGCTTGGTACTGTTTCTGTTTTGCAAGGGCGATTGCTGCATGGAGCAGAGGCCGCTCGTCAATCGTGCCTAGATCGCGCTGCCAAAGGGCAATCAAACCTTGGGCTTGACCCCGTTCTGGCTGACCAAGGGGCACCTGCCGAGCTTGAGCAATGGCCAAGGCATACCCCCAGCGCAGACGGGTATTGGCAAGCCATGTTGCCCACTGGAGGTGCTGCTGGTTACGCAACTGTTGCTGCCATCTGTTGAGGTAGGCTTGAGCCGATTCATAGAAGGGATCCGTGATCGGAATCTGCTGCACCCGGGCGATCGCCTCCCAGTAACCGAGAACCGTTCCCTTCGCCGCAAGGGCTTTGGCTTGACCAAGGATGACGATTGGGCGATCGTGGTAGGAAACATCGAGAGCTGGGGCAATTTTTTCAATAAGGGCTAAGGCACCCTCGCGATCGCCGGCCGCTAAGCGTTCCTCAGCATAGGCAAACACTTCAGGAATCCAACGGCGAATATCCGCCTGGGCTTGGGAATAGACAACCGCCTCTGGGGGAATTTTCAGAGCCAGCATCACTGCCGCCGCCAGTTCATTGGCCGTTAACCAAGCCGCCAAATCCCGCGCCTGCACCAGTTGTACCCACGCATCCTGTTCTTGGGAGATGCGCACCGAGAGCTTTTGTGCCTGTTCGCGCCAGTAGTCAGTACCGAGCTGATTCATGAGTTTCACTTGCAGCAAAGCCAATCCCCAATCCTGCTGGCGCAGTGCCGCCTCAGCCGTTGCCAACAAGTTTCCACCTTCTCCCCCATTGGTTGCGGTTAGTAGCTCCTGGGCTTGGGAGTAGCTCGCTGCGGTGGTGGGGATTTTTTTCAGGAGCAGCGTTGCCAGTTTGATATTGCCTTGGCTCAACTGTTGGCGAGCAATGACCAATAGGGCAGCTGACCATTCATCCAGGCGCCGCTTAGCTTGAGGAAACAGGGGGTGATCTTCTGGCCACTGACTGACGGTTTCAATGGCTTGCGCAAGAGAGGGTAAGTTGCCGTGGAGGACTGCTTGATCGGCGCAGTAGAGGCGATCGCCATCCCTCATGGTCAAGAATGGGTGACGACAATCGGGCAAGGGGGGTAACAGCAATAGCCAAGTGCTGGCTGCCATGAGCGTTGCCCCGGAGATAAAAAAAGGGATGAGCCAAGGCCACCCCTCATATGCCATGAGCCGTTGACGATAGACTTGCCAGCGGGCGGGCATAGATTCGGTGGCCGTTGTCCCCACAGGGGCGATCGCTAGCTCCGCTGACTTAGGAACCCGCCGGAACCACCGTTGCCAAACCTCTAGTGCTTTCATCTCCTGCTGCGGCTCCTCACCCACTGCCTGAAATTTCCCTAGGATGCCAGGGAGGTCATTAGAACTTGTTATAGCAAATCAACTTGACAATTCCCTCCTGAAGTTGCCGTTGCCCACGGCAGGATTATAATTTAAGGATACGAATCGCAATAATCCTTAACATTCTCCTGGTTTGGCAACGCCCGTGACCGCACTCTGGCAACGCTTGATTTTAATCTCCCCCTTTTTCTTTTGGGGAACTGCCATGGTGGCCATGAAGGAGGTCATGCCCCATACCTCGCCGCTGTGGGTTGCCGGTGTGCGCCTTGTGCCGGCAGGTCTTCTAGTTTTAGCGGTGGCGATCGCCCTCGGTAAGCCCCAACCCAATCACTTGCGGGCATGGGGATGGATTAGTCTTTTTGCCCTTGTGGATGGCTTTTTATTTCAGGGGCTTCTGGCCACTGGCCTATCCAAAACGGGCGCAGGTCTTGGCTCTGTGATGATTGACTCCCAACCCCTGGCGGTGGCGCTGTTGTCCCGCTGGCTGTATCAAGAGCGAGTTGGCGGCTGGGGTTGGCTGGGGCTCTTTCTTGGCTTAGTGGGCATTAGTGGCATTGGTCTAGGTGATGATCTATTGACCCTGCTCCATCAACCCAGCGCATGGCACAGTATTTCTTGGGGACAGTGGTGGCAGCGGGGCGAACTGTGGATGCTATTGGCTGCCCTCTCGATGGCAGTGGGGACGATTCTCATGCGTCCCTTAGCACGCTATGCGGATCCAATTGTGGCTACAGGCTGGCACATGGTCTTGGGCGGGTTGCCGCTGTTGATCTGGCCGAGCTTAAATAGCCCAGCGCCTTGGGCAGCCCTACACTGGTCGGATGTCCTCAACCTTGGCTATGCGACTTTCTTTGGTAGTGCGCTGTCCTACGGTGTCTTTTTCTATTTCGCTGCCAAGGGGAATCTCACCAGTCTCAGTGCCCTAACGTTTCTCACCCCAGTATTTGCTCTCACCTTTGGGCATTGGTTCTTGGGGGAAACCCTGAGTCAAGTTCAGTTACTAGGCGTGGGTCTGACGCTCATTAGCATTTACATCATTAATCAGCGCCAAGTGCTTGGGCAGTGGTGGCAACAACTCCCCTTACCCACCCGCTTGCGGGAGTCGGCAACGTCTATCAGCGTTAAGGTGGTTGATCAGATGAAGTAGCCTGAGCATTTGAGCTACAGCATTCCCAGACCGCAGCAAGTTTATGAATGAACCCGTTTACCTGATCCAGTTATCAGATCTGCATTTATTTGCCACAGATGAAGGCAGACTCCTTGGCCTGCCTACGGCTCAATCCCTAGCGGCTGTTTTAGAGGCAACTCGTCATCATCGTCCCAATGCCCTGCTCCTGACGGGAGACTTAGCACAGGAACCCGTTACTACTACCTACGAACGTTTAGCCACTGCTTTCAGGGACTTTAGCTGTCCTGTATATTGGATTCCTGGCAACCATGATGAGCCAAGGGCAATGGTGCCGGCGCTAGAGCGTCCGCCGCTACGGGGCGATCGCCAAATCAATCTTGGGACTTGGCAAGGCCTGCTCCTCAGTTCCCAAGCCGATGGCAAAGTTCATGGTGAATTGAGTCCTGAGACCCTCAGTTGGCTAGATGCAACCTTGAGTCACACGGGCGATCGCCCCACCTTCATTGCCCTGCACCATCCCCCCTTTGAGACCGGTGCCCCTTGGCTCGATAGTAGCCGCCTACAAAACCCTGAGCACCTTTTTGCCGTGTTAGATTCCCATCCGCAGGTGAAGCTCGTTCTCTTTGGTCACATCCATCAGGAATTTATTACTGAGCGGCAAGGGGTGACGTATCTCGGCTGTCCCTCCACCTGTATCCAGTTTTTGCCCCGTGCCCCTGAATTTTCCCTTGAACCCGTTGGTCCTGGTTTTCGTCATCTATCGCTATACCCCGATGGCACTTTTAAAACCTACATTGAGCGGGTAGAGATTCCCCTCACGCTGGACTTTAGTGCCAAAGGGTACTAAAACCTAGGCGATAGCCGCATTTGTAGGCTATACCTATTGAAAAGTGCGTGTAGGTAGGAGTGGTGGGCTATGAACCTCAGTCGGAGCACCGATGAGATAAAACTGGTTCCCGAGATGACCAGTGGTCGAGTCCCCTATACCCCCCGTAACCATCGCCGCATCCTCTGCATTTTTCCCCGCTACAGCCGCTCCTTTGGTACATTTCACCACGCCTACCCCCTCATGGGCACGGTACGCGCCTTTATGCCACCCCAAGGGATTTTGCTAGTGGCCGCCTATCTTCCAGAATCGTGGGAGGTGCGCCTGATTGATGAAAATGTACACCCAGCAACCGATGCTGACTATGCTTGGGCTGATATTGTCATTACCAGTGGCATGCACATTCAGCGGCCACAAATTTTAGAAATCAACGCAATTGCCCATCGTCACGGTAAACTCACTGCCCTTGGCGGGCCCTCGGTCTCCAGTTGTCCGGAATACTATCCCGATGTGGATATTCTCCACCTGGGGGAACTGGGGGATGCCACGGACAAGATGATTGCCTACTTTGATGAATACGGTAGCCAGCGTCCACCCCAACAACTGATTTTTGAAACCACTGCTCGCCTACCCCTCAGTGAATTTCCTGTGCCAGCCTACCAGCATGTGCGCATGGAAAACTATTTCCTCGGCAGTGTTCAGTTTTCCAGTGGCTGTCCCTTTCGCTGTGAGTTTTGCGATATTCCCGAACTCTATGGCCGCAATCCGCGTTTGAAAACGCCGCAGCAGATCCTCAAGGAATTGGACACAATGCTGGCCTCAGGGAATCCGGGGGCAGTCTATTTTGTGGATGATAACTTCATTGGCAATCGCCGCGCAGTGATGGAACTGCTGCCCCACCTCATTGACTGGCAAAAAGCCAATGGCTACCCGCTGCAATTTGCCTGCGAAGCCACACTGAACATTGCCCAAAGCCCAAAACTTCTAGAGATGATGCGGGAAGCCTATTTCTGTACGATTTTCTGTGGCATTGAAACCCCAGAACCTGAAGCCCTCCACGCTATCCACAAGGATCAAAACCTGAGTATGCCAATTTTGGAGGCTGTGCAAACTTTGAATCGCTATGGCATGGAAGTTGTCTCCGGCATTATTATTGGCTTTGATACAGATACTCCCCAAACGGGCGATCGCATTCTTGAGTTTATTCGTGCCTCCCACATCCCCACATTAACGATTAACCTGCTGCACGCCCTACCCCGTACCCCCCTCTGGCGTCGCTTGGAAGCGGAAGGCCGCCTCAACCACGACGAAAACCGCGAGTCCAATGTTGAGTTCCTCATGCCCTATGAAGAAGTGGTAGAAATGTGGCGCCGCACTATCACGACTGCCTATGAACCGGAGTTTCTCTACCAGCGGTTTGCCTATCAAATGGCCCACACCTATCCCAACCGCATTGCAGTGCCCAATAGTCCAGCTCGCCTTAGCCGTAAAAATATTCTGCGGGGACTGCGGATTATGAAAAATCTCCTCTGGCACGTGGGGCTTTGGGGGAGCTACCGCAAGACGTTCTGGAAACTGGCATGGCCTGCCCTCAAAAAAGGCCAAATTGAACAATTGATCCACGTGGGTGTGGTGGGGCATCATCTGATTCACTTTGCCCAAGAATGTGCTCGCGGTGATGAAGCGGCCTCCTTCTATGCCCAACGGCTACGCCCAAAAAACACAACATCTACCTCGCTCAAACCTGCTATCAAGTTACCAGTAAAACTGCGTTAAAGCTTCTTGGCGGGATTCCCTCTCCCTGGGGTGAAGCACTATTATTTACTGTGCAGCTATATGATAGAATGCCTGACCTAGATTATATTAATCTATGTCCCTAAAGTGCCATACCCCCTATGGTTGACCTCCCTTCCCCTGAGTTGCTCACCCACGTTGCCGAGTATTTCAAAGTGCTGTCGGAACCGAGTCGCCTGCAAGTGCTCTGTGCTCTAAAACAAGGACGGCGCAATGTCTCGGAGATTATTCAAGAAACCGGATTGGGGCAGGCCAATGTCTCAAAGCACTTGAAAACCCTTGCCCAGGCTGGTCTGGTGCGCCGACAGCCCCAAGGAGTTACTGTCTATTACGAAATTGCTGACCCGACAATTTTTCCTCTGTGTGATTTGGTCTGTCAGCGGCTGAGGCGGCGCATTGAGGAGCAATCCCAAGTCGTCAAGGAATTGATGAATAATTTCTCCTAGGCGCCATGCCGCAATATGCGAGAATAGTTGCGTAGGTTTTGATGAGTATGCCCTCTGGGGCTCAGCCCTAGCATTCAACAATGACGAAATATGTTTTTGTGACCGGCGGTGTTGTCTCCAGCATTGGTAAAGGAATTGTTGCCGCCAGTCTGGGACGGCTGCTGAAATCGCGGCAGTATTCTGTGTCCATTCTCAAGCTTGATCCCTACATCAATGTCGATCCGGGCACGATGAGTCCCTTCCAGCACGGGGAAGTGTTTGTGACCGACGATGGGGCGGAAACGGATTTGGACTTAGGGCACTACGAGCGGTTTACCGATACACCCATGTCCCGCCTCAATAGCGTCACGACGGGATCCATTTACCAAGCAGTCATTAACAAAGAGCGACGCGGTGACTATATGGGGGGAACGGTGCAGGTCATCCCCCACATTACGAATGAGATTAAAGAACGTATTTTACGGGTGGCGAAGGACAAAAATCCCGATGTGGTGATTATTGAAATTGGGGGAACCGTTGGCGATATTGAGTCGCTGCCCTTTCTGGAGGCCATCCGCCAGTTTCGCACGGAGGTGGGGCGGCACCATGTGCTGTTTATGCACGTGACTTTGGTGCCTTGGATTCCCTCGGCAGGGGAAATGAAAACAAAACCCACCCAGCACTCGGTGAAGGAGTTGCGCTCCATTGGTATTCAGCCGGATATTCTCATCTGCCGTTGCGATCGCCCCCTTGTACCGGGCATTAAGGAAAAGCTCTCCCAATTCTGTGATGTCCCTGTGGAATGCGTCATTCCCTCGCCGGATGCAAAAAGCATCTATGAAGTGCCCCTGCTGCTGGAGCGCGAGGGCCTTGCCACCCAAGTTCTCAACCTGTTGAACCTGGAACAACGGCAGCCAGATCTCAGTCAGTGGCAAGCCCTTGTGGAGCGACTTTACCGTTCCCACAGCCCCCTGGAGGTGGCAATCGTGGGTAAATACGTACGCCTTAGTGATGCCTATCTTTCGGTGGTAGAAGCCCTGCGGCACTCAGCGATCGCCTTAGACCACGAACTGCGCATCCGCTGGGTCAACTCCGAAGAAATCGTTGAAAATGGCGTGGAAAATGCCCTTAGCAATGTCACAGCCATTGTTGTGCCGGGGGGCTTTGGCATTCGGGGGGTCGAAGGCAAAATTGCTGCCATTCAGTATGCCCGGGAGCAGGGAATTCCCTTTTTGGGACTGTGCCTGGGGATGCAGTGCGCGGTGATTGAGTGGGCACGCCATATTGCGGGTTTAGAAAATGCCAACAGTGCTGAGTTCGATGCCAATACTCCCCACCCGGTGATTCACCTATTACCCGAACAGCAGGATATTGTCGATTTGGGGGGAACGATGCGCCTGGGTTTGTATGCCTGCCGCCTAGCCCCCAATTCATTGGCGGAAAAGCTCTACGGTGAAACAGTCATCTACGAGCGACACCGCCATCGCTACGAGTTTAATAATGCCTATCGCAGCCTCTTTTTGGAAACGGGCTATCAAGTTACGGGTACCTCTCCCGATGGCCGCTTAGTAGAGATTATTGAGTATCCAGCTCACCCCTTTTTTATTGCAGTGCAGTTTCATCCTGAGTTTCGCTCCCGTCCCAATGCGCCCCATCCTCTCTTTTATGGCTTGCTGGCGGCAGCAGCTAAGAATTCCAATCGTGATAATCCGCAGGTTGTCCCAAGCCTCTAGACGTTGCCAGCACTGAGTACGGATGATCGCAACAGATAGAATCCAGGCAGGAAGAGTGACCTGGCCACCACACCGATGGCCTTGACTGCAGTTGTTCACGGCGGGTAGGCTACCTCAAGCTGATGCTCCTGTAGTTGTCAAAGCGGCTGGCGGGATGATTCCTGCAGTACCAGGGGGTGTCTTGACGGCCAATCACTGCTTGAGTCCTCCTTGGCAATAGGTGTCCAGCTAGCAAGTGATGGTGGACTCGTTGCGATAGAGGGGGACGGCTGTAGACAAGTGCTTGCTGGAGCCAGTAGAGCATCGGCAGGGGCTCCTGCGGTCAGACATCGGTTTTGTGCTGTACAGCCGTTTTCACAAGGATGACGGGCACAACAGTAGTTTGGCTATGCTACACGGTTACGTTGCGTCAAGATATTGACCTAACAAGATATTGACCTAAATAAATAGAAAGCGGTAAATAGTGTTGCAGTTCTTTAGAGCTTTCTGTGATTGTGAGAGGGAGTCGGCAAGCCATGAAGGTCGCCTGCTGAGATGACTTCAGTTTTAGGATAGGCAATCCCCTCGTTTAAGATCTAATTTATTGCCTATTGCTTAATCTATTGCTTAATGTAAGAGATGGTATCGGAAATCATATTGCATAGAAAAGTGATAGAAAAGTATAAAGTATTCTACTTTGCCTCTAATCTAAAGAACCGACTGGCTCTATCGAGATGCTGATTCGCCTCAAAATGATGTTTCCTGTCTCACTGGTGGTGACAATTTGGCGATCGCGCCCAAACAAGGCACAGCCTACTTGCAATGACCGTCCGAGGGGAGCGGCACAATGGGCATGGATATAGGCAGTGGTACGTTGATCAATGCGGTGGGCAATGTGGCTCAGAATCTCAGGCAAGAGTTGGGGAGACATTCTTTCTAAAAGTTTGAGGGCAGCCTCAACCGTTGGCGCTTGCCACACCTGATGCAGAATCTTTGGGTCTAGGCCTGCAAGGGCACAAAAGGCCGTGAGAATTTCTTGGCGAGCATCTGCAAGGTGGTGGTGGGTATGGAAAATGCCCGCCGCAAGTTTAATTAATTTGCCGTGGTAACCCAAAAGCAGCACCTGTTGAACCTTGTACTGCGCTGCTGCCACCAGCATTGGACCAAGCCAATTGGCAGTTTTCACGCAAAGGGAGGGGGGAATCCGGAGGTGTTGCGCCACCTGCAGGCCATTCTCCCCAATGCAAAAGACAAGGGTTGGCGATTGGGCGGCTTTCTGGGCTAAGTCCTCGCGATAGCGATCCAGTTGCTCCGGGGCTGTGAGGGGTTGCGCCAAGGCAGTTGTCCCCAGTAGGGAAAGGCCCTCAACAATCCCAAAAGCGGCATTCGAGGTGCGCTCTGCCAAGTCTCGCCCTTGGGGCAAAAGAAGAGTAACGGCGATCGCCCGCTCTTTCGGGCAGTAGAGCAATAGATTGGTGGTCAACAACAAACGGGCATAACGATAGATAGCTGCCTCGCCCGTGGCGCGATCGCGCCCAACCCCAAAGCCCCCCTCAATGTGAATTTTGGGAGAAGTTGCAGGGTCTTGCCAGCGCACCCAAGCCCAGATAGGGGTATGGCGGGTAAGATCAAGGGCGTCACTGGGTTCACTGTAGGTAATGGCCAAGGCCTGCTGGTCATCTAAGGGTGCCCCTTGGGCAATGGGTAGCGTTTCACAGCGATTGGGGCGCAGCAGGGCAAGGGTGACTTCCTGAGGGCAGGTGCCTTCCGTGAGGCAACGCAATGCAGCAACAGCCGCAGCCGCTGCAAAAACCGGTAGCGTATAACCCATTGGTGCTAAGTAGTTAGTGCTGAGTAGTTAACTGAGCCAAGCTACTGCGCGCCGCTTCGGCAACCGCTGCCGCAGAATCGGTGGCCAATTGTTCAAGAAGGGGGCGAACCTCTAGGGTGCCAATTTGGCCAAGGGCGATCGCCAGCCGATGGCGGACTTGCCAATCAGGATAGGCCACAAACGGCCGCAAGTGCTCAATGCTTTCCGGTTGTTTGAGTTCACCCAACGAACCAATCGCTGCCAATTTTACCAACTCTTGGGGACTATTGAGGGCTTCCGTGAGCAGGCCAACAGCAGCGGGGTTTCCGAGGGCACCCAGGGCGGCAATGATACTAAACTGCAACAGCCAATCGTTAGTACTGTGGTAGGCGGTTTCTAAATCTTCGAGGGCAAAGGGAACTTGCAAAGCAGCCATGGCATCCGCTGCGGCAGCACGGACATCGGTTTCGCTGTCGTGGAGCAGGCGATCGCGCAACAGGTCATGGGCTTGATTGAGGTTGATGTGCCCAAGGCTAGCAATCTGACTGACTGCCGCGTAGCGGACACGGGCATTGTCATCCTTACTCAGGGGTTGAATGAGTGCAAAGGCGTCCTTGGGATCAAGGCTGCGCAGTTGATTGATGCCCCGCAGGCGATCGCCCACATCCGCTGAAGTAATGAGTTCGTGAATTGCCCCTGTGTCCACGCCGAGATTCTCCACCCAGTTCCTTATTATCCTACTCGCTTAGCCGCAGAAAAGGGCAGAGCGATCGCGGCTTCGATTCCCTGCCCTCAACTGAGGAGTTGCTACTGGGTTGTGCGTTCTAGGCTTCCTTTTCAGCCTCCGCAATTTGCAACATGGTCTTCAGGACGGAATCAGGGTTGAGGCTAATGGAGTCAATCCCTTGCGCCACCAAGAATCGAGCGAACTCAGGATAGTCACTGGGGGCTTGACCACAGATGCCAATTTTGCGTCCCTT
>NZ_JACOMP010000010.1:0-12442 GCF_014466085.1 Thermosynechococcus sp. OHK43 | reverse complement strand
GTCAAGGGCAGCGCCCCGTTTTAGATCCGTTGCTGGCGGAGATTCATGACAGAATGCTGGCGATCGCCACCCCTTTACGGGAGTTCACTATCCATCTGTGTGGCCATGCCCATTTAGACTTGGCGTGGCTCTGGCCAATCGCAGAAACATGGCAAGTGGCACAGTCCACTTTTCAATCCGTCTTGGGGCTCAAGAAACGCTACCCTGAGCTGACCTTTACCCACTCCACCCCAGCTTTGTATGCCCATTTACAAACCCATGCCCCGGAACTCTTTGGGCAAATTCAGGCAGCCGTTGCCGCCGGTTGGTGGGATGTGGCAGCGGGTCTTTGGGTGGAACCGGAGCTCAATCTCATTAATGCCGAGTCCATTGCCCGTCAAATTCTCTATGGGCAGCAGTACGTGCAGCAGGTCTTTGGTGACATTAGCCCCATTGCTTGGTTGCCCGATACCTTTGGCTTTCCGGAACGCTTGCCCAGTTTCTTGGCCCAAGGGGGGATTCGCTACTTTGTCACCCAAAAATTGCGCTGGAATGACACCACCCGCTTTCCCCACGGTTGGTTTGTCTGGCGGGATGTGGCGGGGGCTGAGATCAATGCCCTGATGTCAGCGCCCATTGGCGAGGGGATTGATCCAGTGAAAATGGCGACCTACGCCCAACAGTGGTGGCAACAAACGGGATCGCGGCGCAGCCTCTGGCTCCCCGGTGTTGGGGATCATGGCGGTGGACCAACGGCGGAAATGTTGGAACGGGTGCGACGCTGGCAACGCCTTGACGGCCTTGGGCCGCAGTGGCAATGGACAACCCTGCGGCAGTATTTGGAACAGTTGAGCCAAGAAACACCGCCGACCACTCAGTGGCAGGGGGAACTGTATTTAGAATTCCATCGCGGTTGCTACACCAGTCATGGTGATCAAAAGGCTGCCCACGATCGCGCCCAACGGCAACTGCAAGAGGCAGAGCGCTGGTGTGCCCTCGCCGCAATTACGACTGCTTTTTCCTACCCCAGGGAAGAACTCAAAACCTGTTGGCAACAACTGCTCTTTAACCAGTTCCACGACATTCTGCCTGGCTCCTCAATTCCTGAGGTCTATGCTGAGGTCAATCCGACATGGCAGCAGCTTCTGAAAACCACAGAAACATTACTGGCTGCGGCCCAAACCGCTCTGTGTGCGTCGATAGACTACGGCACCCCCCCCGTGGCAGGGGCAATTCCTGTGGTTATTTTCAATAGTGGGGTGGGCGATCGCGCCGGGGTTGTCCACATTGATTTGGCGCAGCTACCGCCGGAGATCCCCTCTTGGCGGGTGTATTGTCCACGGGGTAACTACGATTTACCAGCCCAGTTGAATACTCCCCAGGGGTGTCTGACCTTTCGTACCCCTGAGGTGCCGGGAATTGGCTACACACTCCTGTGGCTCTGCCCGCGATCGCGCCCTGACCCCTTACCCACCCCGCCCTTGGGCTATGTCTTGGAAAATAGCTATCTTCACGTTGAGATTGATCCGACAACGGGGGAAATCACCAACCTCTACGACAAGTTGAATCATCGTCCCTGTTTGGGCGAGCGCGGCAATCAACTGCAATTTTTCCGTGATCAGGGGCAGTACTGGGATGCCTGGAACATTGATCCCAACTATGGGCAGCACCGCCTGGCGGGCGCGATCTTAGAGTCAATTGAATGGGTGACGTGGCATCAACTGGAGCAACGCCTACGGGTAAGGTGGCGCTTTCAGTCCTCAGGGATTCAGCAGGAATATGTGTTGCAGTATCAAACCCCCTGGCTGCGCATTGATACGGTAATTGACTGGCAGGAGGAACATATTCTCCTCAAGGCAGCTTTTCCCTTGGCAATCAGTGCTGAGCAGATCACCTGTGAAACTCCCGGCGGCGTTACGGTGCGCCCGACACTCCCGAATCCGCACCTCAGTCCCCATGAACAAACCAAATGGGAGGTGCCCTTTCTCACCTGGGTGGATTTGAGTACGCCAGAGTATGGGGTGAGTCTTTTCAGCAACTGCAAGCACGGGCTTGATGCCCAAGCCAATCAACTGCGCTTGACCCTCTTGCGATCCCCCACATGGCCTGATCCGACGAGCGATCGCGGTCAGCACCGCTTTAGCTATGGCGTGTTTCCCCACAGGGGGTCATGGCAGGCGGCGGCTGTCTCCCAATGGGCGGCTCAGTTTCATCATCCCCTCAGGAGCGCGATCGGCCACGGTGCAGCGAAGCTGTTTGGTCACTCTCCAGGAACCTTACCCGCCCACGCCCATCTGCTCCATTGGTCGGAGGCTAGCATTCAATGCCTTGCTCTCAAGGAGGCTGAAGATGGAGAGGGCTGGCAATTGCGAGTGGCAGAGGTCACTGGGGAAGGGGGCACCTTGGAACTGCACTCAACCCTCATCCCATGGCAGATCAAAGGCGGCCAAACCCTCCTGGAGAGGTCCACAGACCGTGGAGACCGAATGACCCTGGAGCCATGGGAAGTGGTAACCCTGCGGCTGGAAACTTAGAAGGGCACCTCGTCCAAGTTGATATCCCCGGCTTCAGGTTCAGGGGGTGGGGAGGCCACCCTGGGTGTCACGGGTACGGTGGCGGCGGGCTGTGCAGGGTGGTCCACAATGTTGCCCTCAACTGTGTAGAAACGGCTCACCACTAACTCGGCGCGTTTTTCTTTGAAGCCCTCGGGGCGGTCAATGGTGTCCATTTTTAGCCGACCTTCTAAAATCAGGCGATCGCCTACCTTGCATTCTGCGTGCATTTTTTGTCCCAAATTCCCCCAAGCAACTGTTCGCAAACTCATGGGTGGTTCTTCACTGCGAAGGCTGGCAAACTGCACCACCATCGTCGCCACTGCCATTTGATTTTCTTGGGTGTAGCGCAGTTCTGGGGCTTGGATCACTTCCGCAAAGAGGACGCAACTATTCATCTGTGGGCTTCCAACAGCTCATGTTCTTTCCAGTATAGTCCCAATGGCTGCCGCAACAAGGCCACAAGATGAACAGTGCAACTCTGGGGTTTTTCTCAGCACAGATGGCTGTGGCCAATTGTATCTTCTTATACTACCATATAGTTAATTAAATAAATTTGTAGAGGATACAGTCATGGCACGGGTGGTTGTCCTTGGGGCGGGCATTGGTGGATTGCCCACAGCCTACGAATTGAAACATCGTTTCGGCGATCGCCATGAAGTGATCTTGGTCTCTGATGTGGATCGCTTTACGTTTATCCCAGGATTAGTGGCGGTTGCCCTCGGATACAATTCCCTCGAACACCTGCAAGTGCCCCTAGAGAGGGTCAGCCGGCGCCATCGGCTGAGATGGGTGCAAGGGAAAGTTCAGCGGCTTGCCCCTGAGGAAAAGAAAATTTACTTGCCTGAACAAACCCTTGACTACGACTATTTGGTGATTGCCACAGGGGCAGAACTGGCACTTGATACGATTCCCGGGCTCGGTATTTACAGCCATTCCGTGTGTACTCCCGCCCACGCAGTAGCTGCCCAGAGAGCATGGCAAGAATTCCTCAAAGAGCCAGGGGACTTAGTTGTGGGTGCCGCTCCCGGCGCCAGTTGCTTTGGGCCTGCCTATGAATTTCTCTTTTTGGCAGAGCAGGCCCTGCGGCGTCATGGATTGCGCGATCAGGTCAAGATCACCTTCATTACCCCTGAACCCTACGTTGGCCACTTGGGAATTGGTGGGTTGGCCAATGGCGATCAACTCACCCGCAACCTGATAGAGAAACGGGGCATTGAAACAATTACCAACGCTGAGATAACTGCTATCGAGCCGCATCGAATCCTGCTGCGGGATGGACAGGTGATCCCCTTTGGCTACAGCATGATTTTGCCACCTTTTCGCGGAGTGGCCTTTGTGCGCGCCTCTGGCCTTGGCAATGAGAAGGGGTTTTTGCCCTTGCTGCCCACCCTACAGCATCCCAACTTTCCTGAAATCTATGGGGTGGGCATCAGTGTTCACTTTCCACCTTTAGAAGTGACCCCTGTGCCTATGGGAGTGCCCAAAACCGGTCAAATGACGGAGGAGATGGCGATCGCTGCGAGCCACAACATTGCCGTTGCCCTTGGGGAATTAGCGGCTGACCCTGTGGTCCCGACACTGGATGCCCTATGTTTTGCTGACTTTGGCAATACCGGTATTGCCTATATTGCCGCTCCGGTCATTCCGGAACCCCCTGGGGGGAACCGCCGCTTGGCCTACGCCATTCAAGGATTGTGGGTCAGTTGGGTCAAGGCCGCCTTTGAACGCTACTTCCTGCTGAAAATGTGGTGGGGACTGAGTGTCCCTTGGTTTGAACAGTGGGGACTGCGGCTATTCTTTGGCCTTTCCCTTGTGCGTCCCCTGCAACCCACGGTGTTTCCAGAGCAGCAACCCATCATAAAAGTTTGACAGACAAACATTGACAAAATTTAATAAAGGAGTAACTTCTATGGTGCGCATCTTTCTCATGGCTCTGTTGATGGCGTCCCTATGGATCCAGGCTTCCCCGCCCACCTTGGCCAGTGTGAATCCTGATGAGCTGGGGAAAGTGGTCACAGCCATTGAACAGTTGGATCAAATGCGCATTGGCCTTGCCTCTACCCTAGAAGGGGGTACTGGCGAACCGACCCTTGACACCTTTAAGGCCGTCTGTGCCCCCGTGGGCAAGCAAGCCAAGGAAATTGCTGCTGCCAATGGCTGGCAAGTGCGTCAAGTGGCCCTCAAGTATCGCAACCCCAACCATGCCCCGCGCACAGCCCTGGAAGTGCAAGCCTTCAATCAGTTTGATAACAACCGCCAACTGCAAGCCTTTTGGCAAACTGATAACGAAGGGGTGCACTACTTCCGTCGCATTGATGTCCAAGCCAGTTGCCTTGCCTGCCATGGCGCTAAAAATCGCCGTCCTGCCTTTATTCAGGAAAAATATCCCAGCGATCGCGCCTATGGCTTCCGTGTTGGCGATCTGCGGGGCATTTACGCTGTAACGATTCCGCAAATTCAGCAGGCACTCCAAACCTCACCCTAAGGAGGTCCTCCCATGGCCCGTTGGGAACGTTGTTTACTTTTGATTCTGTTAGTCATTCCCCTGTGGCTGGCGGTGTCCCCCAGTAGCGATGCCATGATTCGCACCATTGAAGAGGCTCCCAACCAAGTGGTGGTGCAGTCGCGGCATTCGTTGCGCGATAATCATGGCTTTACGTGGCAGGTGATTCTCTTTTCGCGTCCCGACCAGTTGCAGTTGCGCTTGGTGGGGTTTCCAGAGCAGTACCATTTTCGCCATCCCGATCCCTTGGTGTTGATCACGTCCAGCGGTCAAACCCTCACAGCTGCGGATGACTTTCCCAAGGCAGACACCGTTGCCAATGTAGGACAGTTTGATCTGTTGCCCCTTGCCTCGCAACTGCCGAGGAGTGAGCCCTTGGTTCTGCGTCCACCCCTAGAGGAGCAGGGGATTGAGATTGCTGTTCCTGCCGCTGTGGTCATTGAGTGGCACGCCCTGATGGCGGAAGTTTAGGAACGGGTGGCAATGGGCGTTGGTGTTCCGAGGGCAAGGAGCAGGGCTTGGGCTTTGCTCAGGGATTCTTGCCATTCCCGTTCTGGATCGCTGTCGGCCACAATACCGGCACCTACTTGTCCCCAGGTTTTCTGGCGATCGCGCCCCACCAAGAGGGTACGGATGAGGATATTCAAGTCCAGATGCCCTCGCTGATCCCAGTAGCCACAGGAACCGTAGAACAAATTGCGGGGAAAGGGTTCAAGAGCTGCCAAAATCTCCATGCAGCGCACCTTGGGACAGCCGGTAATGGTGCCACCGGGAAAGAGGGCACGGATCACATCCACGGGGGATCTCCTCGGCTGTAACTTGCCGCGCACATTGCTCACGAGGTGCATCACATGGCTGTAGTACTCCAAACTGAGGAGTTCATCCACCACCACACTGCCCCATTGGCAGATTCGCCCCAAGTCGTTGCGCTCTAAATCCACAAGCATAATGTGTTCTGCCTGTTCCTTGGTATTGCTGCGGAGTTCCTCGGCGTGGGCGCGATCGGCCGCAGGGGTTTGGCCGCGGGGACGGGTACCGGCAATGGGTCGTGTTTGCACCCAATCTCCCTGAACCTGCACCAAGCGTTCCGGTGAGCAACTGACAATGTAGCCCCAAGGGGTTTGCCAAAAGCTGGCAAAGGGAGAGGGGTTAATCTGCTGTAGCTGCAGGTATTGTTGCCACGGATCAACGCGGCCATCATGGCAAAAGCGCGCCGACAGATTGGCCTGAAAAATATCGCCAGCGCGGATATGGCGGAGAATTTGCTCAACGGCTGCTTGGTAGGTCTCGGACTGCCAGCCCGCCGCGAGTTCAATGCTGCCGGGGCGATCCGGTAATAAGAGGAACTGCTCAAGGGGGGGATCTTCAAGAGTTTGTTGCAGCGCCGCCAGTTGACTCGCACTCGAAGCCGCCAGATACAGGCGATCCGCCTGATGATCCAAGACAGCAAAGGCTTGAGGCTCATACCAAAAGGCCACTGGAAAAGGGAGCGGATCGGGCTTGGGCGGGGGTAGCGCTTCAATTTCCCATGCCAATTCGTACCCCAGCCATCCCAACCACCCTCCTGCAAAGGGCAGATGGCTGACTTCTTCGGGCACAGCGGTTGCTTGGGGAAATGTTTGTAATGTTGGCAGCACCTCACCGAGGGATAAAACCCACTGGCGATCGCGCCGTGGTGACCCCGCACAAATGGAATAGCGAGCTTGGGGTGTGGGGGCTTGGGCTGGACTTTCCAGTAGGACAGCAATTGGCTCCCTCAAAAACAACTGCTGAAAAATAGCGCGACCCGTGCGCCCACGCAGGGGCAGACAGCGCCAAAGCCACGGCTCACAGGGGCGCATCACGAGTGCTCAACCCCCAACCAACCCAAGCGAATTAACCAAAATAGCCCCAGACCCCCCAAGGCTAACCAATCGCGCCGCTGCAATCGCAGATGGTGCCACGGGTTATCGTAGGTTTCCGGTTCTTGAAAGCCCCGCACTTGCATCGCACAGGCCACCTGTTCTGCCCGCAGGAGTAAATTTTCCAACAGCCGTACCGCTAAGGTGAGCCACAGCTTGATACTGCCTTTAATGCCCACAAGTCGCCAATTGATGGCACGAGTCCGCACCGAGCGGCTCAGGTTTTGCACTTCTTCCAAGACCAAGGGAATAAACCGCAGTGAAAGCGTCAAGGTCAGGGCAATTTCGGCCACCGGCAGCTTAAAGCGTTTCAGGGGCTGCATGAGATTTTCTAAGCCAGCGGTCACTTCCTCAGGAGCGGTGGTGAGCAAAAACAAATGCGTACTGTACAGGAGTGTAAACAGGAGGGTACTCAGGCGGATGCCTAAATCCAGCGATCGCTGGGAGACTTGCAGCTGAATGGGAAACTGACCCACTTGGGCGTGAAATTGCCACAGGATATAGCGGTAACTCGTGGCCGGAACTGTCGCTGCCAAGGGACGGCGGGGTTGATAGGTTACAGCCATCCCATCGGGCATCAAAGCTGTGATCACCAGAATTAAACTACCCACCAGGAGGAGCCACAGCAGTTGCCGCCGCCATACCCGTGCCGGAATTCCCCCTACGAGCGTCAGGAGAATTAAGCTGACCACTAGCCCCAACCGCCAAAAGACATCCGCTAAAATAGGGGCCAACAGAAACGTCATCAACCATGCCAACTTCACCCGTGGATCAAGGCGGTGCAGCCAAGTGATGGGTTGTTCAAGGTATAGCCCTAGGGGGAGCGATCGCAGCAAATCCATGGAAAATCGCTAGTTTTTCTCCAGTTGTCGCCGCAGGGCTTCCAATTCTGGATCGTAGGCAGGGGTGCTACTGGGGGACAGTTGCGGATTGGCTAACTCCGCCTTCAGCCGCGCTAAGTCCTCCTCCACACTGCCCCCTTCTAGGGCAGCAAACTTGGCTTCGAGGGTATCGCTATTGAGTTCAGCCACCGCTTGGGAGCGAGCCTCCAGTTCCTGAACCCGCTCTTCCATGCGCTCAAAGGCGGCCATTGGGGCGTTGATGTTCATACTGCTAAAGGTTTGTTGCAGTTGCTCTGAGGCCTTGGCTGCCCGTGCCCGTGCCACTAGCATTTCCTTGCGGGTTCTCGCTTCAGCAATCTTGCTTTCAAGCTGTTGCATTTGTTTTTTGAGAGCTTCTACTTGGGTCACAGACTGCTCCAGTTGCCCTTTGAGGGCCATGGCTGCATTGAGTGCTGTTTTTTTGCGACTCAAGGCCTCTAGCGCCAGTTGCTCATCCCCATGTTGCAGGGCAATTTTGGCACGGCGTTCCCACTCAGCCGCCTGCTGTTGGTTTTGGTTGAACTGTTGCTCTAACCGCTTTTGGGAGGCGATCGCTTGGGCAACGGCTTGCCGCAGTGTTACCAGATTGTCCTGCATTTCGATCATGGTCTGCTCGAGAATTTTTTCGGGATCTTCAGCAGCACCCACCAGCGCATTGAGCCAACTGCGAACCACACGGCTGACGCGATCAAATAGTCCCACAGCGTTATCTCCCTATTGGTTCCTTATCTATAGCAGTATGCCACTTTCTTCAGATTCTTTGGCCACAAGTCTCAAAAACGCTTGCTGCCCTGGGCTTAAGCTATAGTAAAATCATTGGAATCTTGATCCTAACTTTAGTGATGTCTGCTTCTTCGGGGCGATCTTCAGACTCCTTTGATAAACATGGTTTTCTCAGTCGCTACGCCCCGGCCATTATTAATCAAAATAGAGCCGATCAAATGCTGGCGGACTATGCCAAGGGGCGGCGTGACTTTCGGCGGCTTGATTTGCGTGGCATCACCCTAGAAGACGTGAATTTAGCAGGGGCAAATCTCAGTGGTTCGGATTTAAGCAATGCCACACTCATCAATGTAGATTTGACTGATGCCAAGCTGATTGAGGTTCAGCTGATCAATGCTGAACTCACGGATGTGCAACTGCGCCAGGCGAATCTTAGTCGAGCTAATCTGCGAGGTGCTAAACTCACCCATACTTCCTTGGCCACGGCAACCCTGCGGGGCACAGTCCTCCCCAATGGCCGGTTGTCGGATTAGTTGTCAGATTCGTTGTCGGATTGATCGTGTTGGTTCAAATAGGCTTGCAGCCGTTGCCAAAAGCGCTCCATTTCCGCAGGGGTGCCAATGGTTACCCGGATGCCGCCGGCGATCGCCCGCACAAGGGTGCCCTGACTCCTCAAGGCATCCCACAGGGGCGGGGTGTGTTGGGGTTCGCGCAAGCGGAAAAAGAGGAAATTGGCCACACTTGGCCACACCTGCAGTTGGGGGCATGACTGAAGCCGTGCATAGAGCTGATCTCGCTCCGCTAGCACCGTGGGAATTTCTGCTAGCAGCGCCTGACGATGGTCAAGGGCAACTTGCGCTGCCACTTGAGAAAATGTAGGCAGGTTATAGGGCAGACGAACCTTTTCTAAAACCGCAATCACCTCTGCATTGCCAATGGCATAGCCGACCCGATGCGCCGCCAGTCGAAAGGCCTTGGAAAACGTCCGCAGGATCAACCAGTTAGGATGGGCTGCCAAGTCCCCCACCAGTGTCTTGCCGGAAAATTCAAAATAGGCCTCATCAATCACCACTAAAATATCCTCAGGAAGCTGCCGTAGCCAGTCCACCTCAGCTGCAGTTAGGGGGTTTCCCGTCGGCGAGTTGGGTTGCAGCATAAAGAGAACGCGCACCGGTGGCGCCGCTTGGGCAATGAGGGTATTGGCGGCGGCAATTTGCACTGCAAACGTGTCAGGATCGCGGGTTGCCCGATGGACGGGAATCCCTAGGGTTTGGGCGAGGATCCCGTATATGGAAAATGTTGGTTCTGCCACTAGGATAGAACCGTAGCCCCCAATCGCCGTAGCCAGCAGTATGGAGCGAATCAGCTCATCGGAGCCGTTGCCAACCGCAATTTGGTGTGGGGAAATTTCAGTTGGGCTGTGTTCACTGACGTAGCGGGCGATCGCCTGCCGCAGCGGCCAGTGGTGACTATCGGGATAGCGATGACTGCCTAGGGTGCTGACGTACTGCTGAGCTAACGCCTCCTTAAGGGCAGTGGGCAAATCCCAGGGAAACTCATTGGTATCGAGGTAGTCCAGTTCTAGCGGTAGGGAGTCGCTCGTGGGGGTGGAGTAGGCGCGAAAGTTGCTCAGTTCTGGACGAAGAAACGTCGCCATGCCAAGACAGTATAAAGGGATTCAACTATAATAGCACTGAGCTTTTTGCCCTAATTTGCTGTCAGCCCTGACACTCAATCTCCATCTTTTGACTACGTAGAGGCGAATGTTCCTATGGCGCGTACCGACTTCAAAGATTACTACCAAATCCTCGGGGTCAGCAAAAATGCCACGGAGGCTGAAATTCGGCAGGCCTTTCGCCGCCTTGCTCGCAAATATCACCCGGACTTGAATCCGGGGGATAAAGAGGCAGAAGCTCGTTTTAAGGAAATTAACGAAGCCCACGAAGTTCTTTCAGATCCGCAAAAACGACGCAAATACGATCAATTTGGTCAGTATTGGCAACAGGCCAGTGCAGCGGAGGCGGGTGGCTTTAATGTCAATGTGGGCGATTTTGGCGCTGATTTTAGTCAGTTTGCCAACTTTGAAGACTTTATCAATGAATTGCTGGGGCGATTTGCCACAGGCACAGGGCGTACCCGCACTTGGAGCACGGTTGGGTTTGATACCTCAGGATTTGGCAGTGCCGATGCAGAAGCAGAGATCCAAATTAGCTTTCAAGAGGCCTTTCAGGGCTGCCAAAAATCATTCGCCATTGGTAATGAACAGGTAACCGTGACGATTCCCGCTGGCATTAAGCCGGGGACGAAGTTGCGGCTGCGGGGCAAAGGTCAATATAACCCCTACAGTCAACAGCGGGGAGATTTATATCTCACGGTACAGGTGGCGCCCCATCCCCTCTTCCGCTTTGAGGATGATCAACTGGTGATTGATTTGCCTATCACTCCCGATGAAGCTGCTTTGGGTGCGCAAGTGACGGTGCCAACACCCTCGGGGAATGTGGTTTTGAATGTGCCTGCGGGAACGCGATCGGGGCAATCGCTCCGGTTACGGGGCAAAGGCTGGCGCAGTAGTGGCGGCATTGCTGGCGATCTCCTGGCCAAGGTGCAAATTGTGCCCCCCAAATCCCTGAGTGCCCAAGAAAAAGAACTCTACGAAAAATTGCGATCGCTCCGTACCTTTAATCCCCGTGCCCATTGGCCGATCTGAGTCGATCTAAGTCAGGGAAATTGCCGCGATTTGACGGCTTGGCAGTAATTTTCAATGGCGGCGATCGCCTGTGTTCCCAAGTCGGCATACACCTTAGCAAAGGGGGGCACCTGGAAACTCAAGCCCAAAACATCTGCAGTCACCAGTACTTGACCATCACAGTGGGGGCCGGCGCCAATTCCAATTGTGGGAATCTTCAACTGGGCGGTAATCTGCTGCGCCAAAGCCGCAGGAATATGCTCCAAAATCACCGCAAAGGCACCGGCTTCAGCAAGGGCAAGGGCACCCGCTAGAATCGCTTCTGCGCCTTGGGGAGTATTCCCCTGTTGTCGCCATCCCCCCAACTGATGTACCCGTTGGGGCAATAGACCCACATGACCCAGCACTGGAATTCCAGCCTCCACTAAGCACCGCGTTGCTGCCTGCACCACAGGGGAGGCACCTTCCATTTTCACAGCTTGCACTTCTGCCTCTTTGATTAGGCGCCCCGCCGATCTCAGAGCCTGTTCAGGGCTTTCTTGGTAGCTCAAAAAGGGCAGATCACACACCAGGAAACTATGGGTAACGCCTCGGCGCACTGCTTGGGCATGGTGAATCATCTGGTCAAGGGTCACAGGCAACGTGGTTTGATATCCAAGGGCAACCATCCCCAGGGAATCCCCCACAAGGATCACATCCACCCCCGCCGCATCCAACAGGCGGGCCCACAGATAATCCCAAGCCGTGAGCATGGTAATGGGTTCTCCCAGCGCTTTTTTTTCTTGGAGTTGGGGTAATGTTACAGGGCGACGCACCATGGCCATATTCAAGAGGGTTGTATCCCCATCCTCTAAAGGAACAGAGAAAACGTCAATTGAGCTTTATCAGCAGGAAGCCCCCCATTGCGGATTCTGTTCACTCAAACATAAATTCAGTGTCGAGGTCAGAGCTGTATAGGGTATGATTGATGAAACAGATGTGGAATCTCTGGAGAGTTTCCCTGATGGGTCTCAGTATGTCTGCGCCCTGGGTCCTGCAGTGGCAGCAAGTGGAGACCTCTGTATAAAGATGTCGATGAAACGTGAAGTCCGCTCTCCATCTGAGGTGTGTTTATTCAGTGAACAGGAGAGTCGGGGGTCGTTCACCCATAGTACACATGTCTTTGCCTGCCTTTGTTGAAGCCCTATTAACCCCTGCTGCTTACCCTCATGCGG
>NZ_JACOMP010000152.1:0-5549 GCF_014466085.1 Thermosynechococcus sp. OHK43 | reverse complement strand
GTTAATCCCTTGGGCAATGCGAATCAACGAAGGGGAATTCACCCCCGCTTGTTTGACCCGCGCCTCGATCTCACTGGGGGGGATATTGAGCACCCGCGAGAGAATCCTCACCGTCTGCGGCCACTCCGGCTTTTTAGCAGCAAGGGGCCAGAGAAAGACGGAGTAGGAGAACTTATTTCCGGCCAAGATCCGCCCTTTGCGATCCAGAATCTTTCCCCGCTCCGGCGGTTTGGGAATCAGGCGAATGCGGTTTTCATCGGCCATCTGGCGGTTGCGATCGCCTTCAACAATTTGCAGGTAAGCCAAGCGACTGCCAATGCCCCCCAGCAAAAATACCGTCATGATTGAGAGCAACACCAAGACCCGACCCTGTTTGCCAACCCCGCGATCGTAGGCTGGGTAGGTGAGGGAACGAGTGGGGTGTGGTTTTAGCATTGCCATAGGCAGGAGGAGTTGATCACTGCGTCTATTCAATTGCCACTCTATCAGATGGGCTGAAACCAGCGTTGGAGAATTCCGATAACCTATAACCTAGAAGAAGTTGAAGTATTGCGGCTGCATGAAGCGATCGCGCCCCCGTCCCCAAGTCCAAGCCCCCAGTCAAAATCTGGACTCATTCCTCGATGTCCTCACGAATACTGTGGGGGTGATGATCTTCGTTTGCCTCTTTGCTAGCTTGACGGCAGCAGTATCTCCTGCTCTTGTGCGCACCCCCATTGCCCGCGAAACCCGCAAGGAGGTGTATTTCTTTGAGTGCCGCGAAAATCGCGTCCTGCCCCTTGAGGCAGATCAAGCCAGTGAGGCCATCGATCGCCACCTAAGGCACGTTAGTGACAACCCCTTTGCATCCCCCGATCAAATTCAGCAAGAACTGGCGTCCTTTCGCTACAGTACCCGCTACTACGATGTACGCCTGAGTCTGGTTCTCCAAGGAGAGAAACCCATTCTGCAAACCCGCTTTGAGCCCCGCGATCGCCTTGGTGGGGAGTTTTTCAACACGCTGGAAAAGCCCAGCTCCAACTTTCGCCGTGTTCTTGATCGCCTCTCACCAGCGCGGTATTCCTTGGTTTTCTTTGTGCGTCCCGATGGCTTTGATTGTTTTCGAGCTGCCCGTGGGATTGCTTGGCGCAGTGGTTTTGATGTGGGTTGGGAACCGATGGGGGAGGGGCGTCCCATTGTCTTTGTCAGTGGCGGTGGTCGCCGTGTTACTGTGCAGTAGCCACAAGGAGGGATGATGCTTGCCAAACGAATTTTGCCCTGTCTGGATGTGAAGGCGGGGCGGGTGGTCAAGGGGGTGAACTTTGTTAACCTGCGGGATGCTGGCGATCCCGTAGAACTGGCTCAGGCCTACAATGCAGCGGGTGCCGATGAACTGGTGTTTTTAGATATTACAGCTACCCATGAAGAGCGCAACATCCTCATTGATGTTGTCTATCGCACCGCGGATCAGGTGTTTATTCCCCTAACGGTGGGGGGTGGCATTCAGTCCCTGACGATGATCAAGGATCTATTGCGGGCCGGGGCAGATAAAGTCAGCCTGAATTCGGCGGCAGTGCGGCAACCTGATCTTGTGAATCGGGCCAGCGATCGCTTTGGTGCCCAATGTATTGTTGTTGCCATTGATGCTCGACGCGAAGCCCATTGTGCTCCTGACAATCCCCGCTGGCAAGTCTATGTGCGCGGCGGACGAGAAGCCACGGGTCTAGATGCCGTAGAGTGGGCCGTGGAAATGGCCAAGCGGGGCGCTGGGGAACTATTGGTGACCAGTATGGATGCCGATGGCACCCAGGCGGGCTATGACCTTGAATTGACGCGGGCGATCGCCGAGCGAGTGGAGATTCCTGTGATTGCCTCTGGGGGGGCAGGCACCTGTGAGCATATTCGCGCTGCCCTTGTGGAAGGGAAAGCAGAGGCGGCCCTCTTAGCCTCGCTCCTGCACTACGGCCAACTGACGATCGCTCAGATCAAGGACTATCTACATCAGCACCAAGTGCCCGTGCGCCAAGCAGAACCCCTCCCTCAACCAGCCAGAGAGGGGCTAGGGCATTCAGCTAGAACGGCCATGTCCAGTGGCTAAACTCTGGCTTGTCCACACCATACTCGTAGGCATAGCTGCGGGCGGCAATTTGCATGTTGCGGAATTTTTCCTTGGCATGGGCACCCGCCACCTGAAGTTCAGGGAGGCGATCGATGGCATCAATGGCCAGACTAAAGCGATCAATCTCATTATTGATGGCCAATTCTAAGGGGGTGTTGATGTTGCCCTTTTCCTTGTAGCCCCGCACGTGCAAGTTACGGTGATTGTGGCGGCGGTAGGCAAGGCGGTGAATTAACCACGGGTAGCCATGGAAGTTAAAGATAATCGGGCGATCGAGGGTAAATAGGCTATCAAAGTCGCGATCGCTCAGACCATGGGGGTGTTCGGTTTCCGGTTGCAGCTTAAAGAGATCCACCACATTAATGTAGCGAATCTTGAGCTCCGGAAACTCCTGCCGTAGGAGGGCGATCGCCGCCAACGCCTCTTGGGTGGGAATATCGCCAGCGCTAGCCATGACCAGATCCGGCTCGTAGCCTTGATCGTTGCTGGCCCAGTCCCAAATGCCCACACCTTTCGTGCAGTGGATAATGGCCTGATCCATCGTCAGGTACTGCAAGTGGCGCTGCTTGTCTGAAACAATCACGTTTACATAATTTTTGCTTCGCAGGCAGTGATCTGCCACCGACAGCAGCGAATTCACATCGGGAGGCAGGTAAATGCGGGTCACCTTGGCACTCTTGTTGCAGACAATATCCAGAAATCCTGGATCCTGGTGAGTGAAGCCATTGTGATCCTGCCGCCACACCGTTGAGGTAATCAGCAAGTTCAAAGAGGAAATATCTGCCCGCCACGACAGTTCATTGCAAATGCTCAACCACTTGGCATACTGGTTGAACATCGAATCAATCACATGGACAAACGCCTCATAGGTGGCGAAAAAGCCATGGCGACCCGTGAGCAGATAGCCCTCCAGCATCCCCTCCAGCGTGTGCTCGCTCAGCATTTCAATGACGCGCCCCTCCGGGGACAGCTCACCGCCATCGGCATCCTCATCAAAATACTCGGCAATCCAAAACTTTTTGCTGGCCTCATAAACCGCATTGAGCTTATTTGAGGTGGTTTCATCGGGACCAAAGATGCGAAAATTCGTGGGGTTGTTGCGCATGACATCCCGCAGAAAGACCCCCAAGGGACGGGTATTTTCCGCCTCGATTTGCCCCGGCTTGTCAAATGTAAGACCGTATTGACGAAAATCAGGCATTTTCAAATCTTTGCGCAAGAGCCCACCATTGGCGTGGGGATTCATGCCCATGCGGTAGTGACCCGTGGGCGCCAAAGCCTTGAGGTCAGGACGCAGGGTGCCATTTTCATCAAAGAGTTCCTCAGGGCGGTAGCTGCGCAGCCAGTTTTCCAAAAGCTGGAGATTTTCGGGATTGGTGTGCACATCCGCCAGCGGAACTTGGTGCGATCGCCACGACCCCTCGATCCTATGGCCGTTAACTGCTGCCGGGCCAGTCCAACCCTTGGGAGTGCGCAGGATAATCATCGGCCAACGGGGAAGGGTGGTCACACCCTCCTCACGGGCGGCCCGCTGAATCTCCTTGATTTTGGTTAAACAGTCGTCCAAGGTTGCTGCCATTGCTTGGTGCATAGAGGGGCGATCGGAGCCCTCCACAAAACAGGGCTCATAGCCCAAGCCGCGGAAGTAGCTTGCCAAATCTTGATGGGAAATGCGCGCTAGAATAGTGGGATTGTTAATCTTGTAGCCATTCAAGTTCAAAATAGGCAGTACTGCCCCATCCCGTGCCGGGTTCAGAAACTTATTGATGTGCCACGAGGTCGCCAAGGGGCCTGTTTCTGCTTCACCATCGCCGACAACCGCTGCCACAATCAAGTCTGGATTATCGAAGGCCGCCCCACAGGCATGGGAGAGCACATACCCCAGCTCTCCCCCTTCGTGAATTGAGCCGGGGGTTTCGGGGGTGCAGTGACTACCAATGCCGCCGGGAAAGGAAAACTGCTTAAAGAATTTTTTGAGACCGGCGGCATCCTCACTGATGTTGGGGTAAATCTCGCTGTAGCTACCCTCAAGGTAAACTGGCGCCAACACGCCTGGGGCACCATGACCCGGTCCTGCTAAAAAAATAACCTCCTGTTGATACTTTTTGATAATGCGGTTGAGATGCAAATAGCAAAAGGCCAAGCCAGGACTGGAGCCCCAGTGACCGAGAAGACGTTTTTTAATGTGTTCAGGCTTGAGAGGTTCCCTAAGCAGGGGGTTATCCAGCAAATAGATCATGCCCGCTGCTAAATAGTTACAGGCGCGGAAGAAGGCATCCATGGCCTCAACTTCAGCAGCACTCAGTGGCTGTCCTTGAATTGTGGCGCGAGCAAGACCAAAAGCATGGATATCCTCGGTGAGTGGGGTGGGACAGGGAGGAGAGCTGACCATATAAAGTCCTCGTCAAGTCAGTATGGGTCCTTAGAAAATCAACCTCGACGCTATGGATCAAAGTTGAGCGGCCTGTAAGAAGGGCCGTAGGTCCCCAACAGTCCCATCCTAGGACCTCAAAAGGAAGCAACCAGCAAATGGGCTAAATTTTTTAATTATCCACTTAATTATCCATTCGGCCACTGCTGGTTCTTGATGGCAACGCTGAGCAGTCAGCTAGCCCTCGTGAAAAGGATATTCAAACGTCATGAATCCCCAAATAAAATCAAAGCAACGTATAGCCGATTACGGTGAAGTTCTGACGCCGCGGCCCATTGTCAATGCCATGCTCGATTTGGTGAAGCAGGAAACTGAGCGGATTGACTCGCGTTTTCTGGAACCGGCCTGCGGGACAGGCAACTTTCTCACGGAAATTCTAGAACGTAAGTTAAAAGTCGTTGAGAAGCGCTACGGCAAGAGCCAATTGGAATACGAGCGCTACGCCGTCCTGGCCGTTTCGTCCCTCTACGGGATCGAGATTCTGGAAGACAACGCCCAGGAGTGCCGCCAAAGGCTGTTTGCGGTTTTCGATGAAGCCTACACGCGGCTTTTCAAGGAAAAAACCAAGGAGCAGTGCCGCGAAACGGCGCGCTATATTCTCAAGCGAAATATCGTGCATGGAGATGCCCTTTCCCTAAGAACTGTGGGTGAAAATCCGCAGCCAATCGTTTTTCCCGAATGGTCGCTGGTCAACGGCAGTCTGCTCAAGCGGCGTGACTTTGCCTTCCATGAGTTGGTGAATCATAGCGCGATGCGAGAATTACCCCTCTTCTCCGACCAAGGCGAGGAGGTGTTCATTCCTGAGCCGGTGAAGGACTATCCGCCGGTTCATTTCCTGGAGGTGGCCCATGTCTATGATGACTAATTACAACCCGGACGTGCTCTCCTGCCTGGCTAACCTCTCCAGCGATGAGGTGTTCACGCCGCCGCAACTGGCTAACCAGATGCTGGACCTGCTGCAACGGTGTCAGGTTAGCTCGTCGGTGGTGAAGGGGCTGGTGCAAAAAGGCTGGGTGGTGG
>NZ_JACOMP010000009.1:0-6762 GCF_014466085.1 Thermosynechococcus sp. OHK43 | reverse complement strand
CGTAGCAACACGGCACAACTCCGCGGCACCGCTGTTGGCTTCCAGAACCAAGCCCTAGGGGACGACAGCACAGCAATGGGGTCTGGTAACCAAGCCCAAGGGAACGACAGCACAGCAATGGGGTCTGGTAACCAGGCGACTGGCACGGCAAGTATTGCAATAGGCAATCAAAGTGTTGCAAATTCCAATAACAGTATCGCTATAGGCTCCACAGCTTCCGCCGGCGCTGTGGATGGAATTGCCATTGGTCGAAATGCCCAAGTCACTGCTCCCAACAGTGTGGCCATTGGTGCCGGTTCAGTGGCCAACCAACCCAATACAGTTTCTGTTGGTGCTCTTGGCCAAGAGCGAAAAGTAGTTAATGTTGCTCCTGGTATCATTGCACCAACAAGTACTGATGCAATTAATGGCAGCCAGCTTTCTGCGCTCATTAATCAACTATTTGCCACCGGTATTTGCTCGATTACGGGTGCAACGGTAACCTGTGGAAACATTGCCTTGGGAAATGGGGCAAATCCTGCTGGCGTGGGCGCGATCGCTATCGGTAATAATGCCGCAACCAATGCTAATAACGCGATCGCCCTCGGCCCATCATCCCAGGCTCTTCATCCTAATAGTGTGGCCATTGGTGCCGGCTCCGTTACCACCGCAGCAAATACCGTTTCGGTGGGTGCCCCTGGTGCTGAACGTCGGATTACCAATGTCGCTACCCCCATTTTACCCACCGATGCCGTCAACAAAGCCTATGTTGATGGTATGGGAGCAGTGGCCCTAGGAGCCGCCAATGCCTATACCGATGCGCAAGTTAATCAATTACGGGGCGAAGCTTTTGCGGGTATTGCTTCTGCGGCTGCCCTATTGCCCATTGTGCCGGCGCGCTCTGGTGAAACAACATTTAACATTGGTTTTGGGTCCTATAGCGGCTATAGTGCTGTAGGGGTGGCCATGGCCCATCAAGCAGGTCCAATTGTCATTGATGCTGGCGCCAGTTTCTCGAGTGCCGGATCGCCACTAGTTCGCCTTGGTCTGGGTTTTCGGTTTTAGGCCCATGCGCGATCGCGCCCACCGTTGCCAGCAGATGGGGGGTCAGCCCTCTTATATTTCTGATAGTTGAGCAGCTCCCTCCCTTGCGGGCACTAAATTTCCAGTTCGATTGCCGTGGGTTGGTTAGGACCAAGGGCCAGCCCATTGCGTACACCCAGAATGCGAAAGACTTTGATTTTGCGCTCTTTTCCCTTGAGTTCCAAAGGTCCCCATGCTTCGACTTCGTAGCGATCGCCGAGGTACTGCAAGGTTTCTTCGGCCACTAAAATCCGACAGGGACTAGGTTGGCGGTGCTTATCCACACTTTCAAGGCGGGAGGCTGTATTCACACTGTCGCCAATAACACCGTACTCTAGGCGATTTTTACTACCGAGACTGCCAACAACAATCGGACCGGTATAAATCCCCGCCCGCATCATCACCTGCGGTAGCCCTTGGGCAGCCCATTCGCGGTTTAGCTCCTCGAGTAGTTGTCCCAAGGCCAAGGCACAATCCACGGCATTGCGGGCATCAATGGCAATTCCTTCACGGCTTGTCCGTTTAATGGGCACGCCAAACACCGCCATAATGCCATCACCGGTGAACTTATTAATCACACCGTGGTAGCTTTGCACCACATCTGCGACTTTTTCCAGATAGGCATTCAGCCAGTTAAAAAGCTCCTCCGGCTCCATTGTTTCAGAAATGGTACTGAAACCCTTTAAGTCGGTAAAAAGGAGCGTGGCAATCAGACGTTGGCCGGGTAACTTGCCGTCCTTAAGGAGTTGATCTCGCTGTTCCCATAGGGTGGCAGCAATTTCGGGGGAGATACTTTGGCCAAGGAGGCGCATCACCATTTGCCGTTGTTGTTGAGCTTGTTGGGCGGTGTAGGTAACAACTCCCCCACTGCTAAGCAGGAGTGTTAATGCCGGCGGCACAAGGGGAACCCAGCCCAACTTAAGAAATAGGCCATAACAGGTGAGCAAAAGCAGCAGTAGAGCTGCTGCCACTGCCGTCGCTAAGGCTAGAGGATGGCGCACTCGCCAAGCAAGGATCCCGCCAATCAATGCCCAAAGCACAATCCAAACATTCTCGATACTGTCGGGCCAAAACCAAATGACGGCGCGATCGCCCAAACCCGCATCAATGAATTGCCCCACCATTTGAGCATGGATAAATACCCCCGCCATGCGCTGATTGTCCCGCAGGCCGGAACTAAAGGGCGTATAGAAAAAATCTTTGCCACTCTCGGCAATGTTGCCAATGAGAACCACGCGATCGCGAATCAATTCTGGTGCCACTCGTTCTGTCAGCACATCTTCAAGGGGCACCCATGTCACCGCCCGCTGATCACCGCGATAGTTTAGCATCACCTGATAGCCCGCCGTGTCCGCTCCTACATAACCGCCATCATTGGGTTGCAGGGGTGTGAAAATGCTCTTCCCCAACTGCATGACATGGGGATCCGCATCACTGCCGCGAGGCTCAATCCCCTCATCCGCTAGATACCGCAGCGCCAGCCGCAATGAGAAAGAGTAGAGCGTATTCCCCTGGTCGTCGGGCAAAAACAACAAACTGCGACGGACAATGCCACCGGCATCAACCGTCACATCATTAAATCCCACCTGATCGGTACTGAGGGCAGCCGGCGGGCGAATGGTCGCGTGGGTGGCATTCCCCAGTTTTGTGACAGCAAAGAGGCGATCGGAACTTAGCCAAAGGCGGTTTAGCGCCTCATGCCCCGGCGGCACGGGAAAATCGCGGTAAATATCCAAGCCAATGGCACGGGGTTGATGTTTGAGGAGTTTTTGTAGGGCTTGAGCATAGAGCTGATCCGGCAACGATAGGGAGCGGTAACGTTGAATATCGGCTTCGGTGACTGCTACCACCAATAGTCGCGGATCGGGGCCCGGCATAGGGCGCAATTGCATCAGGCGATCGTAGGCACCCAATTCCAGCGGTTGTAGCCAACCCATTTGACGAATCCCAATCACAACCGTGCTGGCCAGGGTACTGGCCACGACAATCAGACCCAGATCAGCAAAGGTGCGGCGAAAGTGGGACAATGGGGGCAGCATCGCTTTGCAGGCAAGCAAAAGATTTCCTTCATCCTATCGCTATGAAAAACTACTTGGTAGCGACACTGGGCGATCGCCTCAAGGCCGAGGCCGTTTACACCCAGCTTGAAAAGGACGGTTTCCCCATGGAAAAAGTAGCCCTCTTGGGGCGAGGCTACAAACAGTGGTCAGAGTTGGGACTGACTGATCCATTTCAAGTCGCCCGCCAGCAAATGCAACGGATGTTGACCTGGCTGGTTCCCTTTGGCTTCTTTGCTGGTTTTACCTTTAACCAAGCAACTCAAATTGACATTCTGCCCATGCTGGATCGCCTAAACAATAGTCTTTTGGGGGGCATCTTTGGGGCGATCGCTGGCGCTTTGGGCAGTCTCACCGTAGGCGGCGGCCTCCAAGTGGTAATTACGGGTAAGTCCGGCATCCCCTTTGAAAAGCGATTGCAGCGCGGCAAATACCTGATCTTGATTCAAGGGAATGACAGCGAGATTCGCCGTGCCGAACGCCTCCTCAAAGTACAGCCCCTAGAAACCCTGCAAAGCTACACCCTCGACGAGTAGGGAATTGTTTTCTCAAAAGGGCAATACCAAGCCTTCCCCCTTATGTGATATATTAAAGAATCGCGATGAAAGGGTCGGTGCCCGAGTGGTTAATGGGGGCGGACTGTAAATCCGTTGGCTACGCCTACGCTGGTTCGAATCCAGCCCGGCCCATCTAGGCAAAACCAAGTAGGTCAATTCAGGGACAAGAAAGTCCTTGCCTTCCCGCCAAAGCGGGATTCAGACAAAGGAGCTAAGGAAAATTCAACTGCCTCAGTTTTCTGCCAACTGAGCTCACCAAGGGTGCAATTGCCAAAGCAGTCGTCTCCGAAAGCGGCCTGGTGACAGACTTGGCGCAGCCAAGATCAACACCGCTGGCGATCGCAAGCAGCCTCTGGCTCAGTTTCCTTCCCAAACTGCGCTACGATTGTAACAGTTTGTCACACTCCTCAATTTTGTCAATTTTGTCAATTTTGTATTACGAAACTTTCAAGAAGAACCTATGAGTCTGCCGATTCGTAATGTTGCCATTATCGCCCACGTTGACCACGGCAAAACCACCCTCGTGGATGCCCTACTGCGCCAGTCGGGTACCTTTCGCGAAGGGGAAGATATTCCCGAGTGCGTCATGGACTCCAATGATCTGGAGCGCGAACGCGGCATTACGATTCTGGCCAAAAATACTGCGGTTCGCTACAAAGAATTGACGATTAACATTGTCGATACCCCCGGCCACGCCGATTTTGGTGGTGAAGTGGAGCGTGTCCTCGGCATGGTGGAAGGTTGTCTGCTGATTGTGGATGCGAACGAAGGGCCGATGCCCCAAACGCGGTTTGTTCTAAAAAAAGCCCTTGAGAAAGGTCTGCGACCCATTGTGGTTGTGAATAAAATTGACCGGCCCCAGGCGGAACCCTACAAAGCCATCGATAAGGTGTTGGACCTATTCATTGAGCTGGGGGCAGATGACGATCAGTGTGAGTTTCCTTATCTTTTTGCTTCGGGCTTGGCGGGCTACGCAAAAACAGATCTAGACGAAGAGGGCAAGGATATGCAGCCCCTCTTTGAAGCCATTGTCCGCCATATTCCACCGCCAGTGGGCAACCCCGATGCGCCGCTGCAACTTCAGGTGACAACCTTGGATTATTCCGAGTACCTAGGGCGGATTGTTATTGGCAAGATTCACAATGGCACCATCCAAGTGGGGCAGCAGGCCGCCTTAGTCAAGGATAATGGCCAAATTGTCAAGGCAAAGATTACCAAACTCTTGGGCTTTGAGGGACTCAAGCGAATTGAATTAGACACAGCCAGTGCCGGCAATATTGTGGCGATCGCGGGCTTTAGTGATGCCAACATTGGCGAAACCGTTACCGACCCCAACAACCCCCAAGCCCTACCCCTGATCAAGGTGGATGAACCGACCTTGCAAATGACCTTTGCTGTCAACGACTCCCCCTTTGCCGGTCAGGAGGGAACCTTTGTGACCTCGCGGCAATTGCGCGATCGCCTCTTTCGGGAACTGGAAACCAATGTGGCTCTACGGGTCGAAGAAACCGACTCCCCCGATCGCTTTGCCGTTTCTGGTCGGGGTGAATTGCACCTTGGCATTCTCATTGAAACCATGCGCCGCGAAGGCTATGAATTCCAAGTTTCCCAGCCACAGGTGATCTACCGCGAAGTCAATGGTCAGCCTTGCGAACCCTATGAATGCTTAGTGCTCGACGTTCCCGATGAAGCCGTTGGCGGCTGTATTGAGCGCCTTGGCCAGCGACGCGGTGAAATGCAGGATATGCAGGTGGGAGGTAATGGTCGGACTCAACTGGAGTTTGTGATCCCAGCGCGGGGTCTCATTGGTTTCCGGGGCGAGTTTATGCGCCTAACGCGCGGCGAAGGGATTATGAACCACAGCTTTTTGGACTATCGTCCTTTGGCAGGGGAGATCAGCACCCGACGCAATGGCGTCTTAATTGCCTTTGAGGAGGGCACAGCCACCTTCTATGCCCTAAAAAATGCCGAAGATCGCGGTGTCTTTTTCATTACCCCTGGCACCAAAGTCTATAGGGGTATGATTGTCGGTGAGCACAACCGTCCCCAAGACCTTGAAATTAATGTCTGCAAAACCAAACAACTCACCAACTTCCGCTCCTCAACGGGGGATGAACTGGTGCAACTGCAAGCACCCGTGGAAATGAGCCTAGAGCGGGCCCTAGAGTACATTGGCCCCGATGAACTGGTGGAGGTAACGCCCCAATCGATTCGACTGCGGAAAATGAGCAAGAAGCTGGTACGCCGCTAATGCTCACGAATGCCTTTTTTGCCCTCTCACTGTTTCCCTATTTGGGGTTTTTGTACTTCATGACCCGCAACCCCCACACACCCCGTTTAGCCCTTATTGGCTTTTATGGGACACTGGTCTTTGTCGCCGTCACCATTCCAGCGGGCCTCTATGCCCAAAGCGTCTATGGCACAACCCTAGCCAATGTAGATGGGCTGCACGGGGGGGCAGAATTTTTTCTGACATTAGCTAATATCCTGATTGCCTTGGGTTTTCGCCGCGCCCTCAAGGAATCATCGTAGTTCACTGTCGTGCACCTATTGCCAGCGGCATAACCAGAGAAAGCGAAGCCAACTGCGCACCAGCGCCAAGCCTGCCAGTGCGGCTACTGTAAAGAGGGCGATCGCTCCCCCCGGGGCCTTGGCGGACCACAACATTGCCCCCGCCAAGAGGGTAAAACCAGCCAACCCCAGATAAACCAAACAGATCAACAAACTCTCTATCCGCCGCAGTTGCCGCTCCATCGTCGGATGACGCACAGAGATTTGGAGTTCGCCGCGAGCCAGGCGATCCTCTAACTGTTGCAGCCGCACTTCAACCCGACTGGGCTGCTGTAGTCGCTGGTTGATTAGGGTTTGGGTTTGATGAATCAATTCTCGCCAGCCCGGCCGTGAATGACGCATCAATTCCTTAACAAAGGGCTGGGCAGCAGCACTTAGGTTGTACTCAGGGTCTAAACTGCGGGCAATTCCATCGAGGGTTGTGAGGGACTTGAGAATGTAGGTCATCTTTGCCGGTAGGCGAAAGGGTTGCTGCTCAAACAGGGCATAGACTTCCTGTTGCAGTTCTCTAAAGG
>NZ_JACOMP010000151.1:0-10209 GCF_014466085.1 Thermosynechococcus sp. OHK43 | reverse complement strand
GGCCCCACCCCTCCAAACACCTGCGCCCTCCCCATCTCAGCGACTATGGCCGGGCTTTGCTGACATGGGCAGCCCAACAGTGGCACGATACACTAAGGGCAGGGGAAAAATTCCCCCACTGGTCAAGCGTGGTGCCCCTCTATGGCAAATAACTGGGAACTTGGTCGCTTTCTCGATACACTGCGCTTTTTTCAAACCTTACCTTTTGTAGGAACGCTGGAGCCTCTGCGCCCCGTGCTGTCCCCCCTTTTACCGGATCTCTTCAAGCCGCCCGCCTATCGGGGCAGTGGCCTGGTGGTGGTTATGGGGGCAACGGGTCGAACCGGTCAAGCCGTGGTGAAAACCCTCTTGGGTCAAGGCTATGCTGTGCGGGCAGTGGTGCGCGATCGCGCCAAGGCTGAAAGTGGGCTTCCCCCAGACCCCTTTTTAGAGATTGTCGTTGCCGATGTGACTCAGCCCTTGCCTGCGGATCTCCTGCAGGGGAGTCGAGCGGTGATCAACTGTGTCGGGGCAAAGGTACAGCCCAATCCCAACGCGCCACCTCCGGGCCTTGAAATTGTCGGTGCTAGCCCAGAGGCCGTTGAATTTGAGGGGATGCGGCATCTGTTGGAACGTGCCCAACCCTATTTTCAAAGTCAACCCAACACCTATCCTCTCTTTGACTATCGCTATCCCACGCCGCCTCTGAAGGAAGTTTGGGGTGCCCTTGATGATGTGGTCATGGGCGGCGTCAGTGCCAGCCAGTTTTACCTCAAGGATCACAGTGCTCTCTTCACAGGGGTGGTTTCTACAGAAAATTCTGGGGGCTTTGTCTCGATTCGCACCCGCAACCTCACCCCACCGCTCAATTTCCAAGGATATACGGGCATTCAACTACGGGTTCGCGGCGATGGCCAGCGCTATAAATTTTTCCTACGCAGTGACCCCGCTTGGGATGGCGTCGGCTATGCCATCTCTTTTGATACGGCGGCCGATCAGTGGATCACGGTTGAGTTGCCCTTTAGCCACTTTATCCCTGTATTTCGGGCACGCACGGCCACCAATGCCCCGCCGCTGAATGTGGGGCAAATTTACTCACTGCAACTGATGCTGAGCAAGTTTGAGTATGACGGTGCCCTCAACCCTCACTTTCGCCCCGGCTCCTTCAGGCTTGAGATAGAGTTCATCCAAGCCTATGGGGGCTTGCCCTTACCTCGCATTATTCAGGTCAGTTCTGCCGGGGTTACCCGTCCGCAGCAAGCAAATCTTGATGTTAAGGGACAGCCCTTGGCGGTTCAATACAACAAACAATTGGGGGGCCTCCTGACGTGGAAACTAGCAGCGGAAAATATGCTGCGCCAAAGTGGTCTTCCCTATACGATTGTCCGTCCCTGTGGTCTGACGGATCAGCCCGGCGGCAAAGAACTGCGCCTGGATCAAGGCGATCGCCTGACGGGTTTTCTGAGTCGTGAAGATTTAGCTGCATTTCTGGCCAGTTTGTTAAACTTGCCCGTGGCCTGCTATCGCACTGTGGAAGTGGTAGCCACCGATCAAGCAGCAGAGGCCTATCCCAATTGGGCAGTCCGCCTTGCCCAACTTGCCAGCGATCGTCCCTAGGAGACAGGGTCAAATGGTGCGGTTTCTGCATGTTGCCGATGTCCACCTGGGCTACAACAAATATCGCCAAGACAACCCCAGCCGCATGCTGGACTTTTTCCGTGCCTTTGACAGTGCCTTGGAAACCTACGCCATCGAGGCACGGGTCGATTTTGTTCTGATTGCCGGTGATCTCTTTGAGGAGCGGATGATTACCCCCGGCATTCTCAATCAGGCGGAATACGTCCTTGATAAGGTGCGATCGGCGGGAATTCCAGTGCTCGCCATTGAGGGCAACCACGACAACTGCCCCTACGGTGTCAAGTCCAATTGGCTACGCTACCTCTGCGAAAAGGACTACCTCTATCTTTTGGAACCCGACGAGACAGGTGCTCTCCAGCCCTGGGATACAGAAACAGTGCGGGGTGGGTATATTGATCTTCCCTGTGGTGTGCGCGTAATTGGTTCCCAGTGGTATGGTGCCAGTGCCCCCCGGGCCATTCAACAGCTTGCTAGCCAAATTCAGGCACTGCCCCCCGCTGCTGGTGCGACGATTCTGCTCTTTCACCACGGTCTTGAGGGGCAAGTCTCCCGCTACCAAGGGGCATTGCGCTACAACGAACTCCTACCCCTGCGCCAAGCGGGTGTGGATTACCTGGCCTTAGGGCATATCCATCGCCACTATGCCGTTGAGGACTGGATCTTTAATCCCGGCTCCGTTGAGGCCAATTCGATTCAGGAAAATCAGCAGCAAAATCCACGGGGAGTACTGTTGGTCAGCCTTGATCAGGGACCACCCCAGGCGGAACTCAAGCGCGACTATTGGCAGCGTCCCATCCATCGCTACACCCTTACTCTCACCCCCAGTGACACCGTGAGCCAGGTGGAGAGCCGACTCCAGCAATTGGTGCAGCGGCATCAGTCAGACATGGCAGAGGCGATTGTTGAAGTCAGCCTCAAAGGAGAAGTGGGCTTTGAGCGCGGTGAGTTGTCTGTGCGATCGCTCCAAGGGCAACTACAAGAGGCAGCTAAGGCTTTTATTTTTCGACTGGGGTTTGCCGCAACCCCTGTGGCCTATGAAACCTACCGTGATGCAACGGCTGAGCCACCCCCTCGCGCCCAGATCGAAGAACAGGTGTTTACAGATTTGCTGGCCAGTGTCGCAGAGTATCGCGATCGCGCCCAACCTTTGGCCAAGGCACTCATGCGCATGAAGGAGGATCTCCTTCAACCCAATGCCAATATTCCTGACCTCTACGAGTGGCTGGCAAGTCTCTCCCTAGGGAGCTAGGGCTGGGATGGCCAGGGAAGGAGGGGTTGATTCGCCACATTGGTCAACTGAACAGGGGCAGACGGTAAGAGGGCTTGCCATTTTTGCTGGAGTTGGGCATTCTCCGGCTGCGCTAGGCGTTGTTGAGCAAGTTGATTGAGGGGGCATCGTACCAGTAGCCTGCCACGGCAAAGGCATCCGCTACATCTTTAGCTTGGACAATTCGCTGCTGTTGGCTGAGGGATAAGGGCACCGGTCGCAACCAGCTGACAGTTTTGAGGGCCGTGGTGCCATTGGTGCAAGTGAGAGTCAGTTGCCACTGGTCATCCACACCGTTTTTGAGGGAGACATTCTCCACGGGCCAGCCAATAATGCCCGCTGCTGTGGGGGCAGGACGCTCTTGGCGATAGACTTCTGTACCTTGGGGATCCCGCAGGGTCAGGGTTAGGGCGGCTCCCCTATTGGCGGGAATGAAGCTATAGAGGGCGGGGGTGGATGTGCTGCTGAGGCCATTGTTATCCTTGGGCACGAGGGCAACCACGGTTTGCTTTGGCTCAGTCAGACACCTTTCGGTACTACCGGTACTCTCCCGCAGCAGCATGGGACGGGCAATTCGCGTTGCGGCTCCCTCACGATTACCGGGGCGGCCAATGTTTGCAGGTGGACGATAACTTGCCCAAGAGGCATGGGCGATCGCTCCAATCATGCCCACTGCCAAACTGAGGAGCACAGCAATGGGGCGGCTCCCCCCTTGAATCGCCATATCACTCAATCCTCGCAATTGAACAGGCAATGAATAGGAACTCACTTGCCCCAGGGCTGCAGCGATCCAGCGCTACAGACCTGTGACCCTTTCTTGGCAAAGTTAGAGTTTGTTAGCGTAGCTACCGGATAGTCTTTTTTTGGGTTTTTGGGCTCGTGAATTCCACAACAGCTAAATCTGTATCGGCTCTGTATCGGCAAAAATTTAATCCCATTGAAATCAGGCGTAGGCCTCCTGATAGGAATCACACGGTAATTATCCCTACAATTGACAACGTGCTTTGCGGTAAGCACATCGTAGGTCGAACCAGAGCGGCAAATAAGGGCATGAGAACCGTGAGAACCATGGGTAGTTCATCATACTTCCTAGCTGTCAACACCGATAGAACGATTTTAAGGGGCAAATTGTTGCAGTGCCAGTGATGATGACCAGTGACTTGTTGTGCATTGGGTCAAATTCCATGTGATGATATTTAGGCTGCCAGGTGGAATGTGAGAAAAGCAATCACCTGATCTAGCCCAAGGCCAGTTTTCAAGTTTGTCATCACATAGGGGCGATCGCCCCGCATTTTTAGGGTGTCCCGTTTCATCACCTCTAAATCAGCACCCACATAGGGGGCAAGATCAATTTTATTAATCACCAATAAATCCGACTTGGTAATGCCAGGCCCGCCCTTGCGAGGAATTTTATCGCCAGCAGCCACGTCAATCACGTAAATCGTTAAATCCACCAGTTCCGGGCTAAATGTCGCAGCCAAATTATCGCCGCCACTCTCAACAAAAATCAGATCCAAAGGCTGAAGAGCTGTTTCCAATTGCTGAATGGCCGCTAGGTTGAGGGAAACATCTTCCCGAATGGCAGTGTGGGGACATCCCCCCGTTTCAACGCCAAGAATTCGCTCTGGGGGAAGGGCTTGGGAACGCACCAAAAACTGAGCGTCCTCTTGGGTGTAAATATCATTAGTCACGACCCCGAGGCGATAGCGATCGCGCAAGGCTTTACAAAGAGCATCCACAAGAGCGGTTTTACCTGAACCCACGGGCCCTGCCACACCGACTCGCAATACTGTCTCCATGTTCTCAATCCTTCTCAATGCGATAGCCCAACTCCGCTAAGCGCAACCGATCCTGTCGCCAGCGGGGGCGCACCTTGACAAACAGTTCTAGATAGATCTTGCCACCAATGAGGGTTTCAATTTCTTGGCGGGCAGCGGTGCCAATTTGTTTGAGCAACTGACCCCCTTGGCCAATAATGATAGCCTTTTGCGTTGGACGCTCCACATAAATCACCGCGTGCACATGAGTGAGGTTGCGCACCTGCTGCACCTGTTCAATTGTTACGGCTACTGAATGGGGGACTTCCTCGCGGGTGTGGTGCAAAATTTGTTCACGGATTAATTCTGCCATGATGAATCGCTCCGGCTGATCGGTAACCATGTCCGGTGGATAGTAATAGGGACCAAGGGGCAACTGCGCCGCGATCGCCGATTGCAGCAAACCAACTCCCTCTCCAGTCAGTGCTGAGCAGGGATAGGCCGGCCAAGGGCCAAGGGTTTGATAGTCCTGTTGCCGCTGTTCTCGCTCCGCTGCTGGCAGCAGGTCAATTTTATTGATGGCCATAAGAACGGGCGATGGAGTCGTTGTCAGGAGATCCGCCACGTAGCGATCGCCCCGACCCGGCGGACTAGCAGCATCCACCACAAAGACAATCGCATCCACCCGCTTGAGAACACCTTTGGCATTGTGCACCAGCACTTCCCCAAGGCGATGGTGGGGCTTATGGATGCCCGGTGTGTCCACAAAGATAAATTGCGCTGTTGCCGTTGTCAGAATGCCCCGTAAGCGGTTGCGGGTGGTTTGCGCCACAGGGGAGGTAATGGCTACCTTTTGTCCCAGCAGATGGTTGAAGAGCGTGGACTTACCGACATTGGGACGACCCACTAAGGCCACAAAGCCAGAGCGAAAGCCCACCGGGGCCACAGGAATACTGGAAATCGGTTCCACGGTAACGCCCTAGGGATTGGCGGGTATGGGTTGGTCGTTAGCCGGCGGCGAGGGGAGGGGGGTAGGGCGGGTCTCCGTGCTGAGCACCGGCTGTTCAACGGGTTGAGTGGCCAAGGCCACCCGATTGCCCCCTAGGGATCGCAGAAGATCCAAGACTTGGATGACTTCGTTATAGCTGACCACCTGCGACGCCCGCAAAATTACCATGCCCTGGGGATTGGTTTTCAAGTATGTGGCCAAGCGTTGATAGAGTTCACTGCGGTCGACTGGGTCTTTATCCACAAAGAGTTGCCCTGCCGGATCAATGCTCACCACCAGCATCTTTTGCGACTGGGCTTGACTGGTGCTGGCTTGGGGCAGATTCAACGTAATCGCCTGCTGCCGCGTCAGACTCACCGCCGCCAAAATAAAGAACGTGAGAATACAAAAGACCACATCAATCAGGGGCAGCATTTCAATGCGGACATTGTCACTTTCAGTGGGCAAATGAATCTTCACGGTCATGCCTCAACCACGTTGCCTTAATGATAAAACTCTAAGCAAACACAGTAGGATTAAAAAGTTTCTCACCTATGCAGTTATGACCAGTGCAACGCCCCAGCCCGGGCAACTCATTGTGATTACTGGCCCCAGTGGTGTCGGCAAAGGAACGCTCCTACGGCAACTGCGGCAACGCCATCCCGAACTGGCATTTTCGGTTTCGGCCACGACCCGGCCGCCGCGTCCCACAGAGGTTGAAGGGGTGGATTACTATTTTGTCTCTGTAGAAGAATTTAAGGCCATGATTGCCGCTGGGCAACTCTTGGAATGGGCGGAGTTTGCAGGTCATTACTACGGCACACCGCGCCACCCCCTGGTTCAACTCATTGCCCAAGGGAAAACCGTGATCCTCGAAATTGAACTGCAAGGGGCACGTCAAGTGCGCCAATCCTATCCCCAAGCGCGTCACATCTTTATTTTGCCGCCATCTTTAGCAGAACTGGAACACCGCCTGCGCAGCCGTGGCCAAGACAGTGAGGAGGCGATCGCCCGCCGTTTAGCTCAAGCGGAAACTGAAATTGCTGCTGCCCCAGAATTTGATGTGCAAATTGTCAATGATGATCTAGAAAAAAGCCTGATTGCCCTTGAAACGGCCATTTTTAGCCCAGCGCCCTAAGGCTGTGCCCGCACAATTCCGAGGTAAAGTTCTCCCACTTTGGGGTCATTGAGTAATTCGCTGCCCAGTCCTTCATAGCGCTCTTTACCCATTTCTAAGACGTACCCGCGATCGCTCATGGCAAGGGCTTTCCGGGCGTTTTGCTCCACGAGAATAATAGCGGTGCCCTGGGCATTAATTTCTTTGATTTTGGCAAAGACATCATTGACCAGCGCTGGGGAAAGAGCAGCAGAGGGCTCATCCAAGACCATAATTTGGGGATCCAGCATCATGGCGCGTCCCATGGCCAACATTTGCCGTTCGCCCCCGGAAAGGGTACCGGCCCGTTGCTGTCGCCGCTCCGCCAGGCGGGGAAAGGTGTCATAGACCCGTTCTTTGAGGGCCTTGAGGTTGCCGGTTTTGGTAAAGGCCCCCATCTCCAGATTTTCTTCAATGGTGAGTGAGCGGAACACATTGGCAATTTGCGGCACGTAGCCAATACCTTTTTTGACAATTTCGTGAGGCCGCAGGTAGGTGATATCTTCTCCGGCAAGGGTAATTGTGCCAAGGCGGGGCGTCAGCAAACCAGCGATGGTTTTTGCTAATGTGGATTTTCCCGCGCCATTGGGGCCAATGACAGCCACGAGCTCCCCGGCTTCGAGGCGAAAATTAACCCCCCGTAAAATATCCACATCGGGAATATAGCCGGCATAGACATCAGTGACTTGGAGCAAGCTCATGGGGCAAACCAAATGGCCAGAGGGTCAACATCCTAGTATAGAGGCTTCCCCCTGCGGCGGCGATCGCGTGCCCAACGGCGGTCGATCAAGCATCTCTAGACAAAAATATTCTCTCTGCTCCAAGATTTTAGCAAGGCCCGACGCTGTCAGCCCTAGGACAGTTGCGGGTAGATTTAGAGGTGCTTGAATTTGCTGGAAACCCGGTCCTAGAGAGAGATTACGCCCCGAGCAACCGCGGATCTAAAATTAAAATTTTACAAAAACAAAATAATGATCTGGACTAGATGCTTGCAAAGGGATTGTGCTTATAGTAGTCCCAGCCTACCGCCTAGGGGGGTCTGTGCAGGGAGTCTTTCCCAGCTGAAAATGGAGCCACCAGTGCTGGAGGGGTTGGCAATGACTCCCCCTTGAGGGGGTTCTTTGGCGGTGGAGTTGATGGAGTACAATAGGGGCGTTATTTCGTCCTGAGATGCTTTCCCAGCCAGCCAAAACATGAAAGCCATTGCCATCACTGAGTTTGGCGAGCCCGATGTTTTAGTGCTACGGGAGGTGCCCGAGCCGCAGATTGAAGCTGCCGATGAGGTGAAAATTCAACTGCGGGCAGCCAGTGTCAACCCCATTGATACTAAGCTACGACAGCGGGGCACGTTTTTTCCCGATCGCCGGCCAGCGATTCTCGGCTGTGATGGTGCCGGTGTAGTGGTGGCTGTGGGTGCGGCAGTACAGCGCTTTCGCATAGGGGATGAAGTCTATTTCTGCTATGGCGGCTTGGGCGATCGCGGCGGCTGTTACGCCGAGTATGCAGTTGTGCCGGAAGCTGCTGTTGCCCACAAGCCCAAAACCCTCTCCTTTATTCAGGCAGCCGCTTTGCCCTTGGCCGTCATTACCGCTTGGGAAGCTTTGGGCGATCGCGGGGCAGTCCCAGCGTTGAATGTCCTCTCTACCGCAAAAACCGTTCTCATTCACGCCGGCGCGGGCGGGGTGGGGCATCTGGCCATTCAATTAGCGCAGCGCGCAGGTGCGCAAGTGGCCACCACCATCAGTTCGCCAGCAAAAGCTCAATTTACAGAAGCTTTGGGGGCAACCCTCGCCATTAACTACACAACAACCGACTGGGTGCAAGCGGTTTTAGATTGGACCGACGGCAAGGGGGTTGATCTTGCCCTTGATACCGTTGGGGGTGCCACCTTTGCCGAGACCTTCAAGGCGGTGCGTCCCTACGGCACCCTCGCTACCCTCTTGGAACCCGCAGCCGATACCCCATGGAAAATTGCCCGCCAACGCAACCTCTTGATTCAGCTCACGCTGATGCTCACCCCTCAACTCATGGGCCTGCGGGAGGCCCTTGCCCATCAAGGCAAAATCCTAGAGCAGGTGGCCAGCCTTGTGGATCGCGGCGAGCTCCGGGTTGTTGTGGATAAAACCTTCCCCCTCGGTGCTGCCGCCGATGCCCACCGCTATCTCAGCCAACGCTTGGTGCAGGGGAAGGTGGTACTCATCCCCTAATTGGGAATTTTCCTATGGTTGCTCAAATCCTTGCCGCCCTCCCCAGCCACAGGCTTCCCAGCGTTCTCCATCGGGTTTACCCCATTTTTAACGGGTTTTAACGGGTGCCTCAGCTATTGCGGCCGCCGGTTTGCAGGAAAAGTGGCACTACTGTAGCCCCACTATTCACTAACTTATTCTGGTAACTTATTCTGGCTGAGAGGAGGGATACAATTCCGGCGGCATTGGCTCTGGTTTAAGGCTCATGGTTTGCCGGCGATCGCCCCGTTGAATCTCCAAAGTAATTTTCTCCCCGAGTTTCGTTTGCTCAACAACGCTTTGTACTTGTTGCGGGGTGGGTTGGTTAATGTCGTTAACTTTGGCAATCCAATCTCCCGCTTGCAGACCCGCTTTTGCCGCTGGCGAATTGGGGGCAACGCCAATGATCAGAGTGCCTTGGGTTCGGTTCAAGGTCCAGTTGGGCTGTTGTTCACGGATTTGTAGTGCCAGTTCTGGAGTTAGGGGCACCATGCGAATGCCTAAGTAGAGGTGCTGAGCGCCACCCGTGGTAATAATTTGCTCAGCAATGCGATAGGCCGTATTGATGGGAATGGCAAAGCCAAGGCCCTGCGCTTGGGAAATCACCGCCGTATTGACCCCCACCACTTGACCGGCGGCATTCAGGAGTGGCCCCCCGGAATTTCCCGGATTAATGGCTGCATCCGTTTGAATGAAGCTCACGCGCTTATCGGCAGCACCAATTTCACTACTGGCACGCCCCATGGCACTGATAATCCCAGCAGTGACGGTGTTACTCAGCCCCAAGGGGTTGCCGATGGCGATCGCCCACTCACCGGGCTTCAAGGTGTCGGAATTCCCCAGTTGAACCGTGGGCAGATTCCTGGCATTAATTTGCACCACCGCCACATCCGTCAGGGAATCAGCACCCAGCACCTTGCCATCGTACTGGCGACCATCGGGAAGCGTGACTCGCACGGCGCTAGCCCCTTCCACCACATGGGCATTGGTCATGATTTTGCCATCGGGCGTAAAGATAAACCCAGAGCCTTGACCTTGGCGCACCGGCACATCTGGCATTAGGAAAGGATCGAGAAAACGATCCTCCCCACTGCGGCCCAGTCGTAGAGTATCAATACTCACCACCGCTGGCCCCGCCTCAGCAACCACCTTGGCAATGAAATTCTCACTCGCATTGGGTCGCTCCATGGGGGCAAGGG
>NZ_JACOMP010000150.1:0-4356 GCF_014466085.1 Thermosynechococcus sp. OHK43 | reverse complement strand
TCACTAGGGTGGGGTTAAAGCCCACCGGGGGACCTAAAAATTCCTTGGGAACCGTGGCCGGGATCGCTGCCTCCGTGATCATCCGCGCGGTCGCTCCTCACATTGTTGCAAAATGTTACCTTCTACTATGTAGGCCAATCGGCGGTACAAAATCAAGTCACGCGATCCCAAAAGTGGGTTACTGCCCTTTTCGCAAGGATTGCCCCAGAACCGTTGCTCTAGTGGAGCCACAATGCTACAAACGCTGCGGATTCAAAACTTTGCTCTCGTTGCGGAGCTAGAGGTGACCTTTCAGCGGGGGCTCAATGTCCTCACCGGGGAAACAGGGGCAGGAAAGTCAATCCTCCTCGATGCCATTGATGCCCTCCTAGGGGGAAAGCTCTCGGCACGCCAGTTGCGATCGGGAACGGCGCAGGGCTGTATCGAAGCTAGTTTCACCCTGACCCCGCCAGTGAGAGACTGGCTGACCACCGTAGAAATTGATGCTGAAGGGGAGGAGGTGATTTGTAGCCGTGAGTTTAGTCTCAAGGGTGAGACGTTTCGCAGTCGCAGTCGAGTCAATGGCGTGCTCGTGAATCGGCAACAACTGCAGGAACTGCGGCACCACCTTGTGCACCTCACAGCTCAGGGACAGGCGGTGCAACTGGCGAGTGCTGCCCAACAGCGGGATTGGCTCGATCGCTATGGGGGCGAGGCCCTAATGACCCAGCGGCAGCGGGTGGCAGAAGCCTATCGGGCATGGCAACAGAGGCAACGGGAATTGCAAGACTTTGTTGCTCAGGAACAGCAGCGACTGCAGCGACTCGATTTACTCCACTTTCAACTCCAAGAACTGCTGGGTGCCGCCCTGGAAGACCCTGAGGAACTCAGCCAGTTGCAACAGGACTATCAACGCCTCAGCCATGTCCAGGAACTGCAAAGCCAAAGCCAATGGGCCTATCACCTCCTCTACGAGGGCGAACCCAGTGTGGTGACGTTGCTCGCCCAAGCCCAAGGGGCGCTGCAATCCATTGCCGATTGGGATCCAGCGCTTCAACCCATTGGGGAATTGTTAGAAGGGGCGATCGCCCACACCGAAGAAGCGGCACGCCAACTGCGCAGCTATGCCGATCGCCTCGATGCGGACCCAGCCATGCTGGACGCCTTAGGTCAGCGCATTCACCAATTACAACGCCTGTGTCGCAAGTATGGCGCCGATTTAGCCAGTGTCATTGCCTATCGCGATCGCATCCAAGCAGAATTAGCCGCCCTTAGGGATGCTGCCACTAGCCAAGAGGTCTTAGAGGTCGAAGTTGCCCAACGGCGCCAAGTTCTTGAGCAAGCGAGTGAGCGACTCCACCAATTGCGGCAAGGGGCAGCAGAACGCCTCCAACAAGACCTCCTTGCCCACCTTTGTCCCCTTGGGCTTCCCCAAGCTCGTTTTAGGGTGCAGTTGACAACCACAGAAGCCAGTAGTAGCGGGAGTGACGAGATCACCTTTCTTTGGAGTGCCAACCCCGGCCAACCCCTGCAACCCCTGGGGGAGATTGCCTCTGGCGGTGAAATGAGTCGGTTTCTACTGGCGTTGGAGACCTGCTTGGCGACACAGCAAACGCCGAAAACGCTAATTTTCGATGAAATTGATGTTGGCGTCTCCGGCCGCGTGGCGGGGGCGATCGCCGAGAGTTTAAGCCGATTGGGGCAAACCCATCAGGTGTTGTGTGTTACCCATCAATCCTTGATTGCGGCGGCGGCTGATCATCACTATTGGGTTCACAAGGATATTGACCCCAGCACCTCCACAACGGCAATTCATGTGCAATACTTAACCGATAAGGCACGTGTCCAAGCCCTTGCGGATTTGGCGGGGGGCGATTGCTCCGCTATGGCCCTCTCATTTGCCCGTGGCCTGTTGGCACAGCAACAACGACCCCTTCCGCCCGCCGCTGAGGAAATTAGCCTGAAAACTTAACGCAGTAATGTCCATATTCTTACAGTAAAATAAGTTTGATAGTAACATTGCCGTCTGACCGTCCTCGATGCAGCGTTCTTTCTATCCGGTAGGGGGGGATGAGTTAATGACCATTGATCAGGTGCAGCAAACTCTCCGCCGCTCCCGTGCCTCTATTTACCGTTATGTGAACACTAGTCATGAAACAATTAATCCCCCCTTTGATCCCCAGCGTCTCAATCCAGAGCATCGCCAGAGCCGTCGTCAACCGCTGCTGTTTCACCCCAATGAAGTGGCTCGCTTTGCCCGTGATGTGATGGGGATTACTACCCTCCAAGTGGAATTAAAAACAATCCCCCCTCATCCCACCGACAATCTCCTCAAGGAGATTCTTGGGGAATTAAAGCACATTCGCGAGGTTTTAGAGCGGGTGGAGAAGTTACTAGGAAGCTAGGCAGGTATAAGCAGGTATAATGACGTCTGTTTCATTTGCGCATTGACCACACATGGGTTTGCAAGCACCACGGGGAACTCGCGATATTTTGCCCGCTGAGCGGGTCTATTGGCAGTATTTAGAAACCATTGCTCGGCAAATTTTAGATCGCGCTGCCTACCGTGAAATTTGCACTCCGATTTTTGAGCAAACCCATCTGTTTGAGCGGGGCATTGGTGAGGCCACCGATATTGTCAGTAAGGAGATGTACACCTTTAGCGATCGCGCTCAACGGTCGCTGACGCTGCGGCCAGAGGGCACGGCGGGGGTGGTTCGCGCCTATATTGAGCATGGCCTCCACAGCCAAGGGGGTGTGCAACGTCTGTGGTACCTAGGGCCAATGTTTCGCTATGAGCGGCCGCAATCCGGTCGCTACCGCCAGTTTCACCAGTTGGGGGTGGAAGTTTTAGGGAGTGCCGATCCCCGTGCCGATGCCGAAGTTATTGCGGTGGCCTTGGATATTTTGCAGGCTCTGGGACTAAAGGAGTTAACCCTGATGCTCAACTCCGTGGGCGATCGCGAGGATCGCAGTGCCTATCGCCAAGCCTTGGTGGATTACCTCACCCCCTACAAAGGAGAGTTAGACCCCGATTCCCAAGAACGCCTCCACCGCAATCCCCTCCGGATTCTGGATAGCAAAGACCCCCGCACCCAAGCCATTGTCAAGGAAGCGCCGCGGCTTTTGGACTATCTGAGTGCGCGATCGCGCGCCCATTTTGAGCAAGTCCAATCCCTCCTGCAGGCTCTGGGCATTGCCTACCAAATTAACCCTGCCCTTGTGCGTGGTCTCGATTACTATACCCACACCGCCTTTGAATTTCAGGAGGTGAGCTTAGGGAATGAGGGAACTGTCTGTGGCGGTGGCCGCTACGATCACCTTGTGGAGGAACTGGGTGGCCCACCCACCCCGGCAATTGGTTGGGCCATGGGACTGGAACGGCTGATTTTACTTTTGCGCGATCGCCCTCTGCCACCGCGCAATCAGCCCTACCTCTATATGGTGACCCGTGGCGAAGCTGCTGAACGTCAAGGCCTGATCTTGGCCCAGCAACTGCGGCATCAAGGCTATACCGTAGAAGTAGATCTCAGCGGTAGTGCCTTTGGCAAGCAGGTGAAACGCGCCGATCGCGTAGGTGCCACGGTGTGTCTAGTCATTGGCGAAAGTGAAGCGACGGATCGCACTGTGCAAGTGAAGTGGTTGGCTTCTGGAGAGCAGGTTTTGGTGCCGCAACAGGAACTCTTGAGCGAAAACTGGCGATCGCGCTTCCTTGCTTCCCCATGATGGCTTACTTTCTCATTAGCCACGGCAGTCCTGCCCTGGAGCCGCAGCAAGCGATGGCATTCCTGTGCCAGCAACTCACCCCTCTTGGCATCCTCAGTTGGGGAACCCTTGAAGGAGCACCACTGCCGGCGCAGATTCGCCAATTCAGTCAGCAGGCACAAGCTCAGGGGGCTAAGGGGATGGTGATCCTACCCCTCTTTCTATTGCCGGGCAACCATGTGGTGGTGGATCTACCGCGGGCGATCGCGGCCGCCGAGCCGGTGCTTCCCATTCAATTACTCCCCTTCTTGGGGGGACAGCCGCTCTTTCAAGCATGGTTAAAACGGGCGATTGCCGATGAAGTTGCCCATATTCTCCTTGGCCATGGCAGCCGTCGGCCTGAAGTCCTCCCTTGGTTTGAGGAACTGTGTCAGACCTGTGGTGTGCATCCAGCCCTGCTGACCCAAACGGGAAGTTTAGACCATGCCATTGAGGCGCGGATGGCTCAGGGGTATACCAGTAGCAAAATTTATGGCTACTTTCTTTTTGGTGGCAAAACCCTTGATCAGGTGCACAGCCAACTCACCCTGCTGCAGGTCAGGTATCCCCACCACGGCGTTTCCTTGGTGCCGGCCATTCAACCCAGCTCCTCCTTCATCAATGTTCTTCAAC
>NZ_JACOMP010000149.1:0-2720 GCF_014466085.1 Thermosynechococcus sp. OHK43 | reverse complement strand
CCCCATCCCCTCAACCCGACTCCCCACCGCGCGTTTCTGTGGCTGACTACGATCGCTACCACGAAGTGATTGAGCGCACCCGCAGCATGATCCACAACCCAGAGGCGCAGCGCCTTGCCCAGCAGTATGGCTTGAATATTCTTGACATCACCTGGGAAGACACGGCTCGCTACCACAACTCTGCTGTGGGTCCCAATATCAGCGATATGACAATTCAAATCCAGCAGTACAACCCACGCACCAAGGGGTATGAACTGAGTCTGATGCCAGTGATTCGCTTTCCCAACTTTAGCGATCGCACGGCCGATATTCCCCTCGAACGCTTCTTTATCTTTGTGGGCAATGAAAAGGGCCAGTCGCTCCAGCGGGTCAACCTCAAGGAATTCCTCGGTAACTTCCGCAACTATCTCCACAACCCGCGCTCGTGGGCGGGGAATGGGCGCTCCCTTTTGGCGGATCGCGATAGCCATGTGCTGGTGAGTGCCCAAGCCTGTTTCCTACCGATTCCACCCCAAGGGGAAGCCACCTTTAACCCCGTCCTCTTTAACTACCAGAGCTACGAAAAAAATCCAGCGGTTTTAGCAATTCTCGTCACCCGCCAAGGTACCAGTGCCACTGTCATTGACAATCAGCGGGATGCCTTTGCAGCCGGCCAAACCTGGGGACAGCGGTTATTTTTCAACAAGAATGGCGAACGGGCAAGTCTGGTGGGACAACGCGCCAGTGATTTTGGCGTCAGCAGCGGCGGTAGGGAAATGACCTCTGCCCAAGCGGAAGCCGCGGGGATGAATATGGTGATGCTGATCCAAGTGCCTCTGAAGCAACCCCCGTGGCCACGACCGGCGATGCCCTTTTTCCCGATGGCCGCCCCCACTTTGATGAAAGCCGCACCCAGCGCTGGTCGCTCCAATGTAGAGGCGGCAGTAATTAGCTATGGCGCGGTGGAAGGCCCCTTCACTGAAATTGATAACCTGCCCATCGAGCGAGATCCCCGCTTCCCAATCCGTGTGACGGTGCAATTCTATAAGGCGACCGACAATGGCGTTGTCTCTGCTAAGGATATGCGCCACATCAAGGATCAAATTGCCAAGGTCTATAGCAATGCCGATTATGTCGGTAGCCTCGTCATCGATGGTGATACGGGTCGCCCCACGGAATACACAGGCAGCAAGCAGGAACCCCGCGGCTGGTGGGAAGACTTCTGGCAACGCCACCAACAAAACTACGGGTCAGACCCGTGAGGAAGCCCTAGAAATGTTCCGGCATTGCGGGGCAAAGACTGGCTGTTAAGGTCACAATGGGAATTGGAACAAGCACTAAAGGCGCTGCACCATTCACCCCCATAAAGCTAGCGCCGCTGCTGCTTACTCACCCATTTGCGGCTAAAGCGCAGTTCTATGCCTACGCCCTCTGCCCAGACTTGTAGTTGCTTGAGGAACGCCTGGCGATCGCTCCCCTGGAGAACGGCCACTTGATCGGCAACCTCAAGGGCATAGGGATAGCCCTGACCCGTAATCAGTTCGCCACAGAGCCAGCGAATCACCGCCTCCAGTAGTCCTGCTTCGTAGATCCACAGGGGGAGTTCAACACGTACCGGATAGCCTTGATGGGCCTTGAGGTAGCAAAAGCCAATACCCCTGGTCCAAGCCCCATAATTTTCAAGGATACCGCCGCGATCGCAGATAAACAGAGGGGAGCGATCGCCCCACTGGGTCAAAACAGTGTTCAAGAGTTGGGCATCGCAGAGGTGCGGGCTAGGGGCGAGGCGATCCAGATGTCCCAAAAGGGTCACTAAATCCCGGGCTTGGGAGCTATCAATGTAGGCCAGCAGTGGAATCCGTTGCTCCCAACTAGCCTCTAGGGTCTGGCAGAGAGCTGCCACATATCGCCCCTGCCATTGGGGGGTATAGGACTCCGCAAACGTGGCCACAAAAGAGCCATCAAACAGTAGCAACGCGGGTGCGGTTACCTCGGCCATGCGCTCCCGTAGCGTTTTTAATTCCAGTTCAAAACGGCGCAGGTGAATGTAGCGCTCGTGGAGGCGGTATGTTTGGGGTTGAGCCAGTTCTGTCTCTGCTTGGCGCAGTTCCGCTGGTGTGATCAGTTCAAGGGCAATTTCCTTGGCGTAGGGGCGATCGCGCCGATGGTGATTGAGGAACCAGCCCGCCTGTACCACACCCACGGGCAAAAATAGCTCCTCACTGGGAACCATCTGGGAGCCATCCACCGCAACAGTGGTGACCTCCATGAGTTGGGCCATTGCCCACCCCTGTGCTGCCTGCCGATGGGGCCACTGTACCCCCAAGGGAATGCACCACCCCTGATTCCAAGGTTCAATGGGACGTGCCCCCCAATGGGTAATCTGCGGATCAATGGCAGCGGTAACCTTAGGAATCGTTTGTTGCTGCCATCTCCCTAGGGCCTCTTGATAGGCCTGTCGCACCTCAGCAAAGGCAGTGTCATACCTGAGAAATTCATCCTTTTTATCATTCAGTTGCTGCAGCAGTTGGGAAAGGGGTAACACCATAACTGGGAAAGACTCAAGAAACGCCTGTTGCTATTCTCATCGGAATAGGTATGGGTTTGCCTTGTGTCCCCTCCTGCGGTAGATATTAAGGTGTCCACTGACCCTCCCAAAAATTGTGAAGGCACTCAATCTCCTTGGCTCCACCGGCTCCATTGGTACGCAAACCCTTGACATTGTTGCCCAATATCCCGAT
>NZ_JACOMP010000148.1:0-3036 GCF_014466085.1 Thermosynechococcus sp. OHK43 | reverse complement strand
TCGTACCCATGACCCCTGCCACTGAAGCCGACTGGGCCACAGAATACTGCGATTTGATCCTCGCCATCAAAGTCGTGCCCGATCTCGATGCCGCCCTGGATCACATTGCCACCTACGGCTCCGGTCACACGGAAGCCATTGTGACTGAGGATGCCGCCACCGCCGCTCGTTTTCTCCAAGAAGTGGATGCTGCTGGTGTCTTTCACAATTGTTCCACCCGCTTTGCCGATGGCTTCCGCTACGGCTTTGGTGCCGAAGTCGGTATCAGTACCCACAAATTACCGCCGCGAGGACCTGTGGGGCTAGAGGGATTAGTGACCTACAAATATCAACTAGTGGGGAATGGCCACATTGTGGCAACCTATAGCGGTGCCAATGCCAAGCCCTTTAGCCATCGCGATTTGGACTCCTAACGAATTTAAGGGATTGTTAAGCCACAGACAAAGCCAATTTTTCTGTTTCAGAATAGAGGTATAGGGCAAGAGTGATTTAGCTACCGTGCAGATGGCAACCTCTGCAAATGTTCTCTACCAAGTCGCTGTTAGCCATGTAGTGCGTACTTTACTCAGTGTCTGAGCAGCCTCTCTTTGCCAACGGCTGATTAAGACTTGGGAATTGCGTGCCGCTAGGTAACTGACAGATTCGTGATAACAAAGGGAGCCAAAAACCGCAAGATGTTCATGGCTCAAACACTGCTGTTGCATCCCCACAGGGACAGCAAACGGCAAAGTCAATAAAACTGAATGTTTAGGAGCATAACAATGACTCAATCCATTCCTAGACCAACCCGTGAAATAACAAATCGGGAAACAGCATTTGTTTTAGAACTGAACTCCTTGAGCTGCAAAGACCTACCACTGGTGGGGGGCAAAAACTCTTCCTTGGGGGAAATGCTCCAACAACTCACTCCCAAAGGTATTAATGTCCCCGATGGTTTTGCCACAACCGCCTATGCCTATCGTTACTTTATTCAAGCGGGGAATCTTGAGACACAACTGCGGCGGCTCCTTGAAGGCCTGGATGTCGAAGATGTCACAGAACTCCACCGCGTGGGTCAGGCGATTCGCTCACTGATTTTGCATACTCCGTTTCCCCCAGAATTGACGGATGCGATTGCTGCCGCCTACCAAAAAATGTGCGATCGCTATGGTCCGAATACGGATGTGGCGGTTCGCTCCAGTGCTACCGCTGAAGATTTGCCCGATGCTAGCTTTGCAGGTCAGCAGGAAACCTACCTCAATGTCCATGGCCTCAAGGGGGTTCTCGATGCCTGTCATCGCTGCTTTGCGTCGCTCTTTACGGATCGGGCAATCTCCTACCGCCAGATCAAGGGCTTTGACCACTTCAATGTGGCGTTGTCAGTGGGAGTGCAAAAAATGGTGCGCTCCGACTTGGCCTGCTCTGGCGTGATGTTCTCGATTGATACAGAAACGGGCTTTAAGGACACGGCTCTCATTACTGCCGCCTATGGCCTGGGTGAAAATGTTGTTCAGGGTGCCGTCAACCCCGATGAATACTTAGTTTTCAAGCCAACTTTGAAGGCGGGCTATAAACCCATCTTGAAAAAAGCCCTCGGCACCAAAGAAATTCGCATGGTCTATGACCTCGGTGGAACGAAGCTGACCCGCAATGAACCGGTACCTGAGACGCTGCGGAAACAATTTGCCCTGACCGATGAGGAAATCCTCACCCTAGGTCGCTGGGCCTGCCTCATTGAGGAGCACTACTCTGCCCTGCGGGGTACTTATACACCCATGGACATTGAGTGGGCAAAAGATGGCATTACGGGTGAACTCTTTATTGTCCAAGCCCGCCCCGAAACCGTCCAATCCCAAAAAGCCAGGAATATCCTGCGCACCTATCATCTCGAAGAAAAAGGGACGCTCCTCGCTACAGGGCGGGCGATCGGTGAAATGATTGGCCAAGGCCGGGCCCGTGTCATTTTGAACGTCAGGAATATCGATCAGTTCCAGGCGGGGGAAGTGCTGGTGACCCACCGCACAGATCCCGACTGGGAGCCAATTATGAAAAAAGCCAGTGCCATTGTCACTGATCAGGGGGGACGCACTTGCCATGCGGCAATCATTGCCCGCGAGCTGGGGATTCCTGCCATTGTTGGTTGTGGTGATGCCACAGAAACAATCCCCAATGGTGCAGCAGTGACGGTCTCCTGTGCAGAAGGGGAAGAGGGGCATGTCTATCAGGGACTGCTGCCCTTCCACGTGCAGGAAGTGGCTCTCGAAAATCTGCCGCGTACCCGCACCCAAATCCTGATGAACGTGGGCAACCCTGAGGAGGCCTTTAGTTTGGCGGCGATTCCCAATGATGGCGTTGGCCTGGCACGCATGGAGTTTATCATTGCCAACCACATTCAGGCTCATCCTTTGGCGCTGCTGCACTACGATGAACTGAAGGATGAGGCAGCAAAGCGGCAAATTGCTGAGCTAACCCAAAACTACAGCGATAAGGCGGAATACTTCGTTGATAAGTTAGCCCAGGGCATTGGGGCGATCGCCGCCGCCTTTTATCCCAAGCCCGTCGTGGTGCGCATGTCCGACTTCAAGAGTAATGAGTATGCCAACCTCTTGGGTGGTCGCCAGTTTGAACCCCATGAAGAAAACCCGATGATTGGTTGGCGGGGGGCTTCCCGTTACTACGACCCCAACTATGCCGAAGGCTTTGCCCTGGAATGCCGCGCCATGAAGAAAGTCCGCGATGAAATGGGTCTGACGAACGTCATCCTGATGATTCCCTTCTGTCGCACCCCAGATGAAGGGCGGCGGGTGCTGGCAGAGATGGCTAAACAGGGGCTGAAGCAGGGGGAAAATGGTCTGCAAGTCTATGTGATGTGTGAACTCCCCAGTAACGTGGTGTTGGCGGATGCCTTTGCTGAGGTCTTTGATGGCTTCTCCATTGGCTCAAATGACCTCACTCAACTCACCCTTGGCTTGGATCGCGATTCGGCCTTGGTGGCGCACTTGTTTGATGAACGCAATGAGGCGGTCAAACGCATGGTGGCGCAAGCCATTCAAACCG
>NZ_JACOMP010000147.1:0-2948 GCF_014466085.1 Thermosynechococcus sp. OHK43 | reverse complement strand
CCATGATTGCCTCTGGACGGGGTGGGCAGCCAGGCAAATAGACATCTACGGGAATCAGCTTGTCCACACCACGCACAGCGGAATAAGAATCAGAGCTAAACATGCCCCCTGTGATCGTGCAGGCACCCATGGCAATCACGTATTTGGGGTTGGGCATTTGCTCGTAAAGGCGTACCAAAGCCGGTGCCATCTTCATCGTGATTGTGCCGGAGGTGATGATCAAATCTGCCTGACGGGGGCTGTTGCGGGGCACCAAGCCAAAGCGATCAAAATCGAAGCGCGAGCCAATCATGGCAGCAAACTCAATGAAGCAGCAGGCAGTGCCATACATGAGCGGCCAGAGGCTCGATAGCCGTGCCCAGTCATAGACATCATTGAGGGATGTGAGGATGATATTTTCAGCAAGTTCTTGGGGAACTTCAGGACGGGCAATCGGATTGAGAATAGCAGGCGAGGTCGTATTGGTCATAGGGTTCCCTCAAGGGACATCGGCCAAATGTAAAAACACTTAAGATTATAGGGGTTTGCCCCAACGGATGCACCCAATCCGCTCCAGCAAGCAATAAAAAAACTTGACATCAAGGATAAATTATTTTTGACTGCCCACCTGTAGCCCCGGTGGTAATTCCAAGGTATCGCCAATGGTCGTGCCATCCCAGTAGGCCGCAAGAAGAACATCACAGGTCTTACCCCAGGCGATCGCCCCCTGATGATCCCAAGCCAATGGCGCCAAAATCCCGTTGCCGACTGGCGGCTTCCCGGAAGGATTTTTCAAAGGCCGCCCCGAGGGACAGGCCATCGGTTACTCGCACCACAATCCGCGTGGCCAGCGCCTCATCGAGAATGTCTTCACCAATGCCTGTACAACTGACCGCTGCTAAGCTGTTGGCATAGTTTCCAGCTGGGGTTGCGGAGTCACTCACCCGCCCAATACGCTCAAAACCCTTGCCGCCAGTGGAAGTCCCCACAGCCAAGTGTCCCTGCTGATCTAAAACCACGACACCAATCGTGCCCCGTCCTGCCTCTTCGGCCACCACCCTCGCCATTGATTTTGAGAAATTCCCCTTGCGTTCCTCCAGCCATTCGTAGAGTCGCTGATCCGTTAGGGGTTGATACACAGGAAGCTGCAATTCACGAGCCAATTCTGCTGCCCCCACATCGGACAGAACGCGATCGGGGCACTGTTGTAGCCAGTGGGCAAGATCAATGGGATTTTTTACTCGCGAGACGTTGATGACACCACTAAGGCGCTGCCGCTGCCCATCCATTAAAGAGGCGCTCATGCGAATCTGCCCATCGGACTGCAGCACCGAGCCTGTGCCGGCATTGAAGCGCGGTTCATCTTCTAGGAGCCGACACCCCAAAACCACTGCCTCAATCGCCGTTGCTCCTTCTTTGAGGGCCTGAACTACTTGGGTGACAATGCCATGGAGGGATTGGCGGACAGGAATGAGACCACCTTTATCTTGGAGCGACCTGCCGGCGCCGCCATGGAGAATAACAGTGGGTCGGGGCATCCTCAATCCTAAAAATTAAGCCTAGAAATTAAAAGTGTTCTAGCTCCAAGATAGCCTGTGGCCATGGCCTAAATCTACCGCCTTAAGCAACCACAGCGGTTGGCAGAACTTCCTTCTCGGTTTCGGCGGCGGCTGTACCCTCAGCATCCAGGAGGGTTTGCAGTTCTTGGATGGCTTGCTGAGTCGTTTCTACTTGACTGAGGAGCGATCGCGCGATTTTTTCGCCAGAGGCGGTGGACTGCACCACTTCGCGGATGTGATGGCGAAAATGATTGGCCATTTCCTCCACCTGCTGGTTGGCAACAACCACTTGGTTGGCCAGTTTGTTAATTGCCTCAGTAATAAAATCAAAGCCCACCGTCCGCTGGCCGCTGCGACTGGCAATCAACCCCGCTTGCACCGCAAGGTGCTTCACCTGACGGGTAATCTCGGCAATTTGATGGGTGGCTTGGTCAATAATTTCCACGTCCCGCTTCAGCCTTTCACTGAGACGATAGACCTCCGCGGTGTGGCGGGTAATTTGGTTAACCCCTGTGAAGGTTTCCTGAAAGGCCTTTTGGCCGCGCTCTGAGAGCACTTGGCTGATGGAAATAAACCGTTGGTTCAGTTGAGCAATCCGCTCTGCTTGCTCACGGACAGAGCGCTCCTGCTGCTCTAGGGCTTCATTCATCTGTTGAGTGCGGGTGAGCTCGCTTTCAAGGCGCTTGGCGTAGTCCTGGTTGCGCTCTTTTTCCACTCTTAGGCTCTCAAGGATTTGCTGGGTGTGGAGGTGCTGCTGCTGAATAAAAAGATTTTTCCTACTCAGGACTTGAGCCTGGGCAATTAGGACGACCCGCATATCCACCAAGACCAGTTGCTTGCCCGTGCGCACGACAATGGGTTCATAGACAAAGGCAGGGGGGCGATTCAAGGCCTGCTCCACAGCTTCTTCAACGGGGGTGCGTGCCATCAAGACAAGCGGAGGAACTTTGGGATTGGCAATTTCCGGCATTAACTTAATGGGGCGCGGCAAGTATAGATCCCGGCCAAATTGCTGACTCATGCGCTCAAAAAACTTGACCTTGGAGATCATGCCGATGACGCGATCGCCCACCACCACCAAGACCCCTGGTAGCTCAGGATCACGTTGAAATTGCTCAGCCACCTCTTCGGCAATGGTCTCGGGGGAAACCTGATAGGAAAAATAGGGCAGGTCTGCTAAGGTGGTGGCGGCGGCAAGGTGAACTTTGGATGTGCCCTTTAGTGTCTCATTCATTTGCGTATCCCCCCGGAATGAGCATCGAATTGAATTGCTTGAAAGCGGCAACTGTACTTACACTTGATGCCACCTGTCTAAATTATGTCGAATTCAGCATAGGAGAACATTATTTTTCGGTTATCTTTTGGTTAAGCTTTTCCCTAATGGATTTGAAAAATGCCTTAGGTTTGAAT